>CAZJYF010000361.1:0-4624 GCA_964549665.1 uncultured Saprospiraceae bacterium | reverse complement strand
CCCGTTTGGGAATTTTTGGAACCGGAAACTATTCGCTCAAAATTGGATCTTTCAATTTCTGAAAAGGGGGTTTCCTACGATGAATTATTGGAATACATAAAAACCTATTTGCAATACAGCGTCAAAACAGGACAGTCTCAATTTTTTAATCAACTGTATGGCGGGAAAAACCTTCCTGCCGTGCTGGGAGAAACACTGGCTGCTTTCACCAATACGTCCATGTACACTTTTGAGGTGGCGCCCCTGGCAACCATGATGGAAATTGAGTTGATAAACAAAATGAATCGCATCGTCGGATTTGAAGATGGAGAAGGGACTTTCGTGACCGGCGGAAGTAATGCAAACTTGCAGGCAGTGCTTTGTGCGAGAAACCGCGCTTTCCCCGAAATTATCGCGAAGGGATCGAGCCACTTGCCAACCTTGACCATTTTCGTTTCCGAGCAAGCGCATTATTCGTTTGAAAAAGCGGCGAATATCCTGGCGATTGGAACAGAAAATGTCCGAAAAATTAAAACGGATGCGGACGGGCGAATGCTACCCGAAGCATTGGATAGCGCCATCCTACGAAGTAAAGAAAAAGGTGAGCACCCCATATTCATCGGGGCTACTACCGGCACAACGGTCATCGGCGCTTATGACCCGATTGCAGAAATTGCTGCCGTAGCCAAAAAACACCAAATCTGGCTCCACTGCGACGGGTCTTGGGGTGGGTCGGCCATTCTGAGCAGCAAACACAAGTACTTGCTAAAAGGGCTTGAACTGGCAGATTCTTTTACATGGAACCCACACAAAATGATGAATATTCCGCTGATTTGTTCTGCGCTATTGATAAAAGAAAAGGGAACATTGGCGCGAAACATCGAGGTGGGAAATTCAGATTATATTTTTCACGAGCACGATTACAAATCCTTTGACCTGGGCAAAAAGTCCATGCACTGCGGAAGAAGAGTGGATGCGCTAAAATTGTGGATGGCATGGAAGTTCTATGGTGACACAGGCTACGAAGCCCGAATTAACAAACTTTTCGAACTTGCAAAATATGCCGAAGAAAAAGTGCAGGCCATTGACCAACTGGAATTGATGGCTCCGGTTCAATCGCTAAATGTTTGCTTCCGCTATATCCCTGATTTCGAAACAGATATAAACAGGTTCAATATCGAATTGCGGCAAAATCTCCTGAAAAGCGGCAAAAGCATGGTGAATTATGGCATCCTGAACCACCAGGTGACCATCCGGTTAATCATCGTCAACCCCGATTTGGAAAAACCGGACATCGATACTTTTTTTGACAACTTATTGCTGACTGCGAAGGAGATGGTGGAACGGAATACCGTCGAAGAACCAATTTAGAGGGAGTAGAATTTAAACTCAATAATTTTGGTAAAAGAGCAAATATACCTTCAACCCCTGACATTGGGACAAGCCCAGGAAATTGCCAAAGCTCAGCAGGGTAATTTCAAATACCTCGCGGGCGGTACGGACCTAATGGTCAACCGCCGTCAAGGCAATGAAGACGGTGTTTGTTTGATAGACCTCACCGGAATCGAGGAATTGTCAGGTGTGAAAAAGGAAGGGGATTATTTAAAGATTGGTGCGTTGACACGATTGGATGATTTGAGGAAATACCCTGAAATTAGCCTCGAGTTTCCGGTGTTGTTAGAGGCGGCACAATCCGTCGGTTCTCCTGTGGTGCGGAAAACGGCCACCATCGGCGGAAACTTGCTTTGCGAGAACCGCTGTATTTTTTACAATCAATCGGATTGGTGGCGCCAAGCTGTCGGTTATTGCCTGAAATGCGAGGGGGAGGTTTGCATTGCCACTGGCGGGAAAAAAGCTTGTTTTTCCGAAATGGTTTCGGATACAGCACCTGCCTTGATAAGCATGGATGCCCTGCTCGAAATATCAGATTTTGATGGCGAGAACACCCTCAAGCTCGAAAATATCTACACCGGCGATGGCGTAAATCCGAGGAATATTAGCCCCACCGCCATCCTAAAATCCATTTTATTGCCCCTCAACCGGCATTTCAAAACCGTCTTCAAAAAACTGCGACAAAGGGAAAGCCTCGAATTTACCTCCCTTACCACGGCGGTGGCTGTTGATAAAAAGGACAAGCTAAAAATTGCTATGTCCGGGGTTGACCCTAAACCCGTCGTGGTGGAGGGGACGGCTTTCGATGGGAAGGAAGAATTGATAAAAAAAGCATTGAGAGGCGCCCGCGCCATAGACAATGAATTGTTCAGCCGCAAATATCGTCGGGAAATGATCGGGGTCTTCCTGCGGGACAGTTTTAAAAAATTAAATATTTAGTGATGGAAAATAATCCAATCCAGGTAATGCTGGACGAGCATGAAGTCATCAGCAGCGCTGGGGAAATGGTTGATGCCCTAGACGGTTATTGGGAAAAAGACGGGGAAGATTACGAAAAACAACTTCGCGCCCTCGTGACTTTTTTCAAAGAATACGCCGATGGATTTCATCACTATAAGGAGGAGCAAATATTGTTTCCTGAAATGAACAATCAGGAAGATTTCACCCTCCCTGAAATCATCGAAGAACTGTTGGAACACCACGCGAATTTCCGCCAATATGCCGCAGAAATAAGAGCCGCGCTAGACAATAAAGCCTATGAAATGGCCCACAAGCAACTGAAATTTTATCTGAACGAATTGCTCGATCACATTGCCGTTGAGAATGAAGAGTTATTCGTCATCGCAGAAAATCTATTCACGGAAGAGCAATTGGAAACCATCTTTTTCCGATTCAAAGATGTCGATGTCGAATTGGGCGAGGAGAAAAAACGGAATTTCGAAAAGTGGGTTTCGAATTGGCTTGAAATGCATCCTTCCTAAGTTTTTCCGGAATATTTCAAGGGAAAGCTATTTTCCTTCAAACTTCACTCTTTTCCCAATCGAACTCAAGCCAAGTAAAGCGTCGGAGGAAGAAAAAATGCGCACCAACTTTTCCAGTTCCGATTGGGGGCCTTTGGCTTCTTCTATCAATTGTTCCGAAATTTCCAGGGCAAGAGGCGCTTTGTGGTGAATAGCCTTTGCGAGTTTTTGGACCACTTCTTGGCTGATATTCCCGTTGTGGCAAGACCCTTCTAAAATGGCTTTATGGTGGTTGTTTTGAAACAAATTGGAAATTGCCTTCCATTTATCACTCAATTCCTTTCGGGGAAATTTGGGAACCGCTTTTTTGCCCTCGAACAAGGCAAACATTTCCTCAATTTGAACGATCCCATCAATAAGCCCCATCTCAAGGGCTTCGGCTGCCGACAACATTTTTCCTGTCAAAATCAAATATTTGGCCAATCCTTTGCCAATTCGCAGCGCCGTTCGCTGTGTACCCCCCAAACCGGGGTAGATGCCAATTCCCGTTTCGGGGAATGCAATTTTGGCTTTGGGTACGGCAAGAATTACATCTGCACAAAGCGCTAATTCTACTCCTCCACCGAGCGCCAATCCGTTCAAGACCGCCACCACTTTTTTTGCGGATAGGTCAATTTTTTCAAAAACGCTTTGTCCGAATTTAGTGAAACCAACTATATTATCGAGAGTCTTTTTCCGCATGTTCTGCACAAAAAATTTAATATCAGCACCGGCTACGAATGCTTTTCCCGCACCGGTAATAAAAATGGTTTCGATAGCTGGGTCTGCATCCGCCGCGGTGAATTTTTCATTCAACTGCCGCATCACTTTTTCGTCGAGGGCGTTCATCTCTTCGGGACGGGACATCGTTATGATTGCCTGCTTTCCAAGTTTTTCCAGCGTCACGAATTGCATTTCCCAAAAGTATTCAACTAGGGAAAAAGGCTGTCGGACCTTAAATTTCTCCGTCCCTTTCCCCACAAGTCGCCGAACTTCTTCGGCTCCCAATTTTTTCATCAAATCCACCGGGCCGTGTTTCCACCTCAAGCCGATTTTAGCCCCCCGGTTGAGGTCTGTTGCCGAGCAAATTTTTTCATCGAGGATCTGGGCACAAACGAAAAACACCACCGCCAAGAGGCGCTCCCGTACCTCTTTTTCAATTGCTGCATCGACTTCTTGCGGTTGGATTTCCCCAATTTCCCAGGGAAGTTTGCGTTCAGCCTGTGCGGCGAGTTTTTCAGCAGCTTGGTAAAAATCGCCGAAAACTTCCAGCGTTTTTTGGGCGTGATAGGCAACCGGGACGCCGGTGGCATTCATCAGGACGAAAGGGCCCATACCGATGCCGAATGTTTTTCTGGCAACAAAATCAATAGTCGCCGCATCGGCAATCCCTTCTTTCAGAATCCGGACCGACTCGTTCAGCCAGGGTACAAAAAAGCGGTTCACGACGAAGCCGTTTGCATCTTTGCAAAAGATGGCATCCTTGCCAGATTGAACGGCAAAAATCTGCATCGCTTTTATCGTAGCGATAGAAGTTTGAGCTCCGGGAATTATCTCAACCAGTCTGTTTTTAGCGGCATGAAAAAAATAGTGCATACCGATGAATCGTTCCGGGTGCGAAACACAAGCCGCCAATTCCGTCACGGAAAAAGAAGAAGTATTGGTCGCCAAAATAGCGTCCTTGCGGAGAATGCCGTTTAGATTTTTGAACAAACCTTCCTTTGCTTCAAAGTTCTCGAAGATAGCCTCCACCA
>CAZJYF010000360.1:2840-4660 GCA_964549665.1 uncultured Saprospiraceae bacterium | reverse complement strand
CGCTGCTCATCAGTTAGGGCTTTTTTGGAAGCCGGCATGGGTTTCCTCCCATTCGTTATCTTCCAGTACAGTTCTCCATCTGTTTGCTCCTGAGTCTTTTGTTTCAAAAGGTTGGGTACTTTTTTTTCACTACCCAAGGCATTTGGGCCATCCCCTTTGCCTTTTTTACCGTGACAGGAAAGGCATTCCCTTGCATAAGTTTTTTTGGCGGATGCAAGCGTTGATTTGTTAATGGGAACCGGATTTTCAAGCTTTTTAGCAGATGCGGGTGCTTTCCACCCATCGCTTTTTCTAGTCGACTTGTTATCGTCTTTTGCTGGAACAGCCCCATCCAAAGTATCCGAAACGACTTCCATATTTTCCTTCTTAGCGGCTTTGACGACAAGCTCCTTCTTGGCTTTCTCTTCTAATGGCTTCGGCTCTGTTAGTGTAGCAACTTCCGTTTCTTCCTTTTCAGGTTTTGCTAATGTTTGACTTTCGGAATCAGCCTTGGGCTGTTCTTGGGTGGTTTTCGCTTTGGTTGTTTCGGTTTCAGGAACTTGGGTCCTTCGTTCTTCCTGAGGGACTACTTTTGCTTGACTTTTGGGCTCAGTCCGGGACTGGTCGTCGTTTGTTTTTGTCTTATTGTTTTCTGCCTTCTTATGTTGGATCTTTTGAACCGGCTTTTCACTAGACTGCTTGGAAATAGTCTTGCTTTTTTTGGAAGGTTCTACCCCCTTTTTTGTACTGCTTTTCCCATTTGCCACCCTTGCTGCTATTTGTTTTTTATTCCCCGTTTTTTCAACTGTCTTATCTTTTAGAGTAGGTTTCTCTGTAATTTCGGTGTCAATTGAGAGCAAAGATGTCTGCTCCTTAGCGTCAAAAACCATATTTTCGGAATTGACTTTTAAAGTTTCTCCCTGGCCAGTACTTTCCGCTTCTTTTTGGCTTGAATTGTTACAACTAGTTGATATATAAGCCAGTGCAACCACAATGGAAAGTGTCAGGATTCCTGAAATTATTCTTAATTTCATAAGTCCTTGATTTAATTGTTGGGAAACTATAGACTCGCTCCGAAAAAGGTTTACTAAATTTCACCAGCTTGGTAAAACATTGGTTTATGAGGTAAATCAGTTGGAAGAAGAAAAAAGGACATTGAATTTTAGGCGGTCAAAATGTTATAGTTTTCTTCTCCAACTGATTTACCTCAAGAGCCAAATTTTTTTCATTTCTTTTTCTTTCCGTATTTCTCGTATAAATTCCTCAGGTAGTGGACTACCGCCCACCGCTGCTCGTCAGTCAATGCTTTTTTGGCGGAAGGCATAGGTTTTCTGCCATTCGTAATCTTCCAGTACAGTTCTCCGTCTGTTTGGTCTTGCGTGTTGGGTTTTAAGAGGTTTGGGACCTTTTTTTCACTGTCCAATGAATTTGGACCATCTCCTTTGCCTTTCTTGCCATGACAAGAATAACATTCCTTTGCATAGGTCTTTCTAGCTTTTGCAAGTATTGAAGGATTTACCGGTACCGGGTTTTCCAATTTTTTGGCAGAAGCCGGCGCTTTCCAAACGTCACTTTTTTGCCCTGAAAGCGAAGTGTTGAATGACAGCAAAAAAAGAATTGAAAAAAGGGATACTAATCCAGCAAATGTGGTGCAAAAACGGAACTTACTCTTGATTTTCATTTTAATGATTTTTTGTTGAAAAAAAATGTAGCATAACATATAGATTTTCAATGACTTGCATCCTTCCACAGCATGATATTTGTCATTGATTAGCATTCGAGTTTATTCAACTAATGATTCCTTTTTAATTTGACCCAATGAATAGAGAATGTAGAAGTAT
>CAZJYF010000360.1:0-2740 GCA_964549665.1 uncultured Saprospiraceae bacterium | reverse complement strand
TTCAACTAATGATTCCTTTTTAATTTGACCCAATGAATAGAGAATGTAGAAGTATATTCCCCAGACAGCGCCGAAAATGATGCTGAACACCACTATCAATTTAAGGGGTGCCCTCGGCATCCACATGGAGCGCGCAAAAGGATGCTTGTCAATGGTTATCGGAATACCCCAACTGGCTGCAACCCTACTTTCTACATTCCCAAAACTATCATCATCCTCTATTCTGGCGACGATTAATACATCCCCCGCATCATCGCCCTTGATGTTATCCGGGAATAGGATTTGGGCAATGCCATCTTCGTCGGTGTAAGCCAAGTTTTCTTCACCGATGGGCATGTACCCAAATAATCGTTTCACATAAAAGGATACTTCGACATCTTCAGCAGGACGAAGTTGACCTTGAGTGATTTGGTGGACGCTTGTCGTAATGTATTTTGCCGAATCTACTTCCGAAATTTTTGTTGCGAGGACACAGTCCTTAACTATCACATGATCTTCCGATTCCGTATAAGCTATGTCTCCTTCCGCCATGACGGATATGTTAATATTTCCAGCACTATCAAGGGGTGCCGGCTCCGGAAGCATTATTTTCACTTTGCCATCTGGACCAGTGGCAGCTTCTTCAAGGAAGACAATGGTTGAATCTTCAAAGGCATAAAATTTAATTTTGACGTCAATACCGGCAAGCATCCGGCCCTTGAAGCCTTCCTGGCGAACCGTTGCAACCGCCGTTCTGCTTTTGTCAGCATTTTTATATAAAGCAAGCTGCACCGTTCTTTCTTTTAGCTCCAGGTTTTCGTTCTGAGAGAAAACCATGTTAAAAGAAAGCAATATAAGAGCGGCAATACAACTACCATTAAAGTAGCCTTTGCGAAAAAATGAGTGCCAAAAACGGTTGATATGGAATATGCTATTATGCGTCATTTTATGTTTTTTTTGACTATAATTACTTTTGTCAATAGATTTCCATTTCCTGAAACCTTATTGTTAGGTCTCCGTTTTTCCTATGCCCTCCTGCACTTCCCATATGGACACAATGGGGAACAATTTGGAAAACCCTATGAAGACCAGAAAAATACCCGCCAAGGCGCCAAAGGTGACTGACCATTCTACCCAATTTGGGAAATAATCTGACCAACTCAAGGGGACATCTTGTATTGGGAGAAAGGTGTGCAAAAGGGTAGGAATAACGATTACATAGCGTTTTGCCCATGCCCCAACTACTATTAGCGTGCAAGCAATGACGCTAAATTTAACCGTTCGTCCTCTTGGAAAAGCGAGAATAAAAGCAGGAAGGAGCACGGTACCAAACTGCAAAAACCAGAAAACAGAGGAATAATTCCCCGCAAATAAATCGTGCAGGAGAAATCCTTCCGCACTTTCCATTTTATAGGCTGGGACAGCATATTCGTTCAAATTGAAATAGACATAAATGAGGGTAAGGGCCAGCACCAATTGTCCCATATAATTAAATTGTTTGGGGGTGATGAATTTCTCCAGATGATAAACCTTGCGGAATGCCGCCATGGCAAGGATAACTGTCGCTGAACCTGAATAGAGTGCCCCAGCCACAAAATAGGGACCGAAAATAGTACTATTCCATCCCGGACGGAGGGTCATTGCGAAGATATAGGCAACCACCGTGTGGACCGAAACGGCGATGGGGATAATAATTATGGTCATTGTTTTCATGGCAGTTTCCAATCTTTTCCATTGGGATTCTGTGCCTTTCCAACCGAGTGACAATTTTTGGTAAACCCACTTTCTAAAAGAGGATGATTTATCGGATAGCTTGTCTCTGCACAAGGCAATATCCGGTATCATCGGCAAATAGAGGAAAAGAGTGCTGCCTACGAAATAGGTGAATATGCAAATGATATCCCACATTAAAGGAGATTGCAATCGCCCAAACAATAAAAGGTTTGGAACCCTATCTGGCCGCCCCATATCGATGATTGGCATGATGCCACCGAAAAGAAGGGAGACAAAAGTACAGAGTTCAGCAGCTCGAGTTATTGGTCGTCTCCAACCTTTATTGGTAATCCGCAATATTGCCGAGACCAAAGTGCCGGAGTGGCTGATACCGATGAAAAAAACAAAGGTGGCAATATACAATCCCCAGGATACGTAATTGCGCATGGCAGTGGTCGCCAAGCCTCCGGTAAGTTGGTGAATGTATGCTATCAATCCCCAAATGGCAACCACGCCCAATAAACCCACAGAAATTCTTCCGGCTGGGCCCATTTTCCCCAATGGTTTTAATAAGTCCTTTTCAATTTGTTCAGATTGGGTATCATGGCCAATGACCTCAATTGGCATTTCTTTTATTAATTCGGTACTCATGTAATCCATGTTTTTATATTTGTCCATTGGTGTAGAATGAAAAATATTTCCCAGAGCCAAGAGTCAGAAATTATCCCTCTTTATTTAGTTCCGGTTCGGGGAACCTTCTGTTCTTTGGAGGGAGATAATATACTCTTGGTTTAGTCCCTAATTCTTCCAGATATCGGTAGGCGGCATTGTCCTTGAGGAGCTGACTCAATTGAACCGTCTCGCCCGAACTACTCGTTACAGCGTCTTCGTTTTCGTCACCGAAATAAATGGCATTCATAGTACAGGCAGTTACACAATCGGGCATTTTGCCTTTCTTTATCATATCTGGGCAGAAATCGCATTTCTCAACGGTTCCCACTCTTCTCGGAATGCTCTTTTCAGGAGAATATTCTACGTTTTTTAATTC
>CAZJYF010000359.1:0-4666 GCA_964549665.1 uncultured Saprospiraceae bacterium | reverse complement strand
AGCAGAAAGATTTTCCAAATTTTGGGATTTCTCTGTTTCTCAATCACGTTTGCAGGATGCAAGATGGAAGGTATTTTAAAAATGCTTTTCATCTGCAGCGAATTATTAATCTTGTCACTCCTTGAATCCTGAAAATCCTGATTCCGACAATTTAAGCGGCTTCAGCTTCCTTTTCTTTTCTTCTTCGTTTTTTTTCAGCGTAAGCCATTGCTGCTTCCCGCACCCATTCTCCTTCTTCGTGGGCTTCCACGCGAGCCTTCATGCGTTCCCGGTTGCAGGGTCCATTGCCTTTCACCACTTGCCAAAATTCCGTCCAGTCAATTTCTCCAAAGTCATAATGTCCGCGGGCTTGGTTCCATTTCAAATCCGGGTCGGGGATTTTTATTCCAAGAAATTCTGCCTGTTCCACCGTTACGTCCACAAATTGCTGGCGGAGTTCATCGTTCGATTTCCGCTTTATTTTCCATCGCATGGATTGGCTTGAATGCGCAGATTCGCTATCCTTCGGACCAAACATCATCAAGGCAGGCCACCACCACCGGTTCAAGGCATCTTGTGCCATCTGCTTCTGAACTTCGGCGCCATGACATAGGGTAAGCAAAATTTCGTATCCCTGGCGCTGGTGAAAACTTTCTTCTTTGCAGATGCGCACCATGGCCCGAGCATAGGGTCCGTAGGAGGTTCGGGTCAGCATCACCTGGTTCATAATTGCCGCACCATCAACCAACCATCCGATGGCGCCGATATCAGCCCAATTGAGGGTGGGGTAGTTGAAGATGCTGGAATATTTGGCCTTCCCACTATGCAGTTGATCGATTAATTCTTCGCGGTCGATGCCAAGGGTTTCCGTGGCGCTGTATAGGTAAAGACCATGCCCGGCCTCGTCCTGAATTTTTGCGAGAAGGGCTACCTTGCGGCGCAAAGTCGGGGCACGGGTCACCCAATTTCCTTCCGGTAGCATGCCGACGACTTCGGAATGTGCATGCTGGGAAATCTGGCGGATGAGGGTTTTCCGGTACGCTTCGGGCATCCAGTCCTTTGGTTCGATTTTTACTTCCGAATCAATTTTGGATTGAAATTTTTGTTCCAACAAATTTTCTTCCATGGCGCTGAGTTTAGCTGAATCTTTTGCCTTTTTTCTTTCTTCTGAAGATATAGAAAGGGATTACAAAGGTAATTTGTTTCAAAAACAAAAACGAACCCCCGTCTGGTATTGTTTGGAAATTGTTTTAAAGGGTCATGGATCCTTTCTTTTGCAAAACTTTGGAAAGGTCGGAATTTTCAAAAAGTGGGTTTCCCTTGTTCGAAAATCACTACAAATCCCTACCTTTGCACCCCTTTTGAAAATCATTCTTGAACTAAATCATAAAAAAAATAAATTTATGCAAACAGTAGAATCCACCGTGAAATACAAAGTGAAAGACATCGCCCTGGCAGAATGGGGGCGCAAAGAGATTGAACTCGCCGAAGCGGAAATGCCCGGCTTGATGGCTCTGCGGGAAAAATTTGGCGAAAGCAAACCGCTGAAAGGCGCTCGTATTGCCGGATGCCTGCACATGACCATCCAAACCGCCGTTTTGATTGAAACGCTTTTGGAATTGGGGGCGGAGGTCACCTGGTCTTCCTGTAATATTTTCTCTACCCAAGACCACGCCGCTGCCGCAATTGCAGCAAGAGGCGTTCCCGTGTTTGCCTGGAAAGGCATGAATGAGGAGGAGTTTGATTGGGCTATCGAACAAACCCTTTTTGCTTTTGAAGGCGGCAACAAATTGAATTTGATTCTCGATGACGGCGGCGACCTGACGAATATGGTGTTGGACCGTTTCCCGGAAATGGTTCAGGAACTCAGAGGTCTTAGCGAAGAAACCACCACCGGAGTACATCGCTTGTATGAGCGTCAGGAGAAAGGAACCTTATCTATTCCCGCCATCAATGTGAATGACTCTGTGACCAAATCGAAGTTTGACAATAAATACGGATGCAAGGAAAGCCTCGTGGATGCCATTCGGCGGGCAACGGATTTGATGTTGGCTGGGAAAGTGGCGGTAGTAGGCGGTTATGGCGATGTCGGAAAAGGTTCGGCTGCATCGCTGCGGGGCGCAGGCTGCCGGGTCATCGTCACCGAAATTGACCCGATTTGTGCCTTGCAGGCTGCCATGGATGGCTATCAGGTACTGAAAATGGAAAACGCCATCCCCAAAGCGAATATCGTCGTTACGGCTACTGGAAACAAAAACATCGTGACCGAAAAACATTTCCGCCGGATGAACGACAAGACCATCCTGTGCAACATCGGCCACTTCGACAATGAAATTGACATGGCCTGGCTCAATGAAAATTATGGCGACACCAAGGATTCTATCAAACCTCAAGTAGATAAATACACAATTGATGGCAAAGACATCATCGTTTTGGCTGAAGGCCGCCTCGTGAATCTGGGTTGTGCGATGGGTCATCCTTCTTTCGTGATGTCCAATTCTTTCACGAATCAGGTGCTTGCGCAAATCGAACTTTGGGAGAATTATAAAAATTACGAGAACAAGGTCTATATGCTTCCCAAACATCTGGACGAGGAAGTGGCTCGCCTCCATTTGGCAAAAATTGGCGTGGAACTGACCGAATTATCCGAAGAGCAAGCGGCCTATATCGGAGTGAAAAAAGAAGGACCTTTTAAACCGGAATATTACCGGTATTAGACGCGAATGAGGAGATGGATTGAAGTGACATCCTTCTTTTTTGGACAAAACAGCCTTCACAGCTTGCATGTGAAGGCTGTTTCTTTTTTACCTTTACCTGTCACCAATCCAACCGAATGACATGGCTGAAAAAGCAAATTTGTTCGCCGACTTTCCATCTGTTTCCAAATCCGAGTGGCTGGCTGCCGTCGAACGGGATTTAAAAGGGCGTCCACTGGAGGATTTGCAGTGGCAATTGGGGGAAAGCATCACCCTCGACCCGTTCTTTCATCGAGAAGATTTGAAGGAATTACCTCCACCGCTTTCGGTTGGGCGGTTGACCAATAATTGGGAAATCAGCGAAGATGTGGAGGTGAAACAACTCGATTCGGCAAACCGGCAGGCTTTGACAGCCCTTGCCGGAGGGGCTGATGCCATTCGTTTTATTTTGAAACGCAACTACTCGGAGAAAGGCTTGAAAACCCTGTTGGGTGGAATAAAATTCGACGCCGCCTCTATTCACTTTTACCAAAAGAAGGAGGATGCCCGGCCCGGTGAATTTTTGCAAACTTTCCATACCATAGTGCGGAAAAGAGGGGTCGTTTCTTCCACCCTAAAAGGCTCCATGAATTGGACTAAAGTCGAAAGCTTGAGCGATTCCCAGCTCGCTGATTTTGTCCGATTTGGCCTCGAAAATTTCCCAGAATTCAAGTTGCTTACGGTCGGGGGCAATCCTTTTTTTAGGGGTTCTGGGAGAGGGGTCGTCAAAGAATTGGCAGAAATCCTAGCGGCAGCAACGGACTATTTTGTCCGTTTGAAAGGAACCAGGATGTCCCCCGAAGTCGTAAATCAACACCTTCAATTTTCCATCGCAGTCGGGACCAACTATTTTGTTGAACTTGCCAAAATACGCGCCCTGAAACTTCTGTGGGCAAACGTTTTGAAAGGATTCGGGGTGAAGCGTGCAACCCTCCCACCTATTGAAGCCCATTTTGCAGTTGTTGCCCAAAAGAAGGACCCCCATGCCAATATGATTCAAGCGACCACGCAGGCTATGGCTGCAATTATTGGAGGCGTCAACCGGCTGACGGTTCTGCCTTGCGACCTCATTGGGAAAAAACCATCTACCCCTTTTTCTCGCCGCCTTGCGCGAAATGTGCAGCATATTTTAAAGATGGAAAGTTACTTCGATAGAGTAGCTGACCCGGCGGCTGGCAGTTATTTTTTTGAAAAATTGACTATTAAATTGGCAGAAGCCGCTTGGTTGGAATTTCAGAATTTGATGGTTCATTGATTCGTTGAAATCAAAGTTTTAATAACGCATACTCAGTTTTCACTTTTCAAAATATTTTTCATAAAAATGGAGAAAATGTTCTAATACCAGCCCCGGTGCTTCCACCTGCGGATAGTGCCCGATGCCTTCTAAAAGGACAACATCTGCATTGGGCACCAATTGCCGGTAGCGGGCTGCCAAATGCCTGCCGGAAATGGGGTCTTCCGGGCCATCGATGAGGCGAATGGGAATTTCGGCTTGTTGCAAGGCATCCACCCACCGGTCGCGGAATTTCCTTCGTTCAGTAATGAAATGGATTAATTTGTGAAAAATGGCTTTCCCGTTGTTGTGTTCAATCAATTTCCAAAAAGAGTCAATTTCGACTTTCGTGGGAGGGGTGCTTTTTCCAAAAATGGCTCGAAAATTTTTTCTCAGACTTTCTTTTCCAATAAAAGGCGACATCCACCTGCCGATGGGACTGAGAAGCATTTTTTGAATAAATCTCGGACGCAGGGTTTCGTAGAACAAACCGCCATTCAGGAAGCAAATCGATTGAATGTCAAGTCCTTCCATATTTCTGTTTTTTCTATCTAAAAACCGGGCGAGCAGTTCCTGGGCGACGGAATTTCCGTAGTCGTGCGCGAGAATATGCACCGATCGTGTATTTCTTTTTTCGAGCATATTTTCGTGCAAATCGGCTTGGTCAGGAATCGAGTAG
>CAZJYF010000358.1:0-4676 GCA_964549665.1 uncultured Saprospiraceae bacterium | reverse complement strand
TGTATGTGAATGGAGTTCTGACGTGTGCTCTTCCAATCTATCTCATAGCCCGCAAAAGCACCGATTTCAATTTGTTTGCTTTCCTCGTCCAGCAAATAATTTATGCGTTCGCGGGCAGTCATTTTGCCCTGTCGCCGTAGCTTTTCGATTTTTTTGATGCCTCCACCCAGTCGAATTTTCACCAGCCTGTGCTTCAAACGGGAGGTGAGCAATTTCATGTTGTCTTCGTTTTTATTCTTTTCGATGTCAATCATGTTGTAATTGGTTGACCTTGGTTATAGGTATTTATGATTTTATTTGAATACTTTCGACCAGCTTGCCGGGAAAATACAAAAAAGACCTAACAGCTAGCCATAAAACTGTTAGGTCTCCCGGAAACGAAAGGAGGTTCAGTATCAATTTATCGTGAAGGTGTAATAATATTCGCCGGGATAGTTTTCGTAGAAACCTTCCAACAAAATTTTTCCTTCTTTTGATTTGGATTTTTTCAATTCATCCGCAACATCCGTGAGCGAGGAAACGCGGTGATCGTTTATTTTTGTAATGATGTAGCCGGAGTCCATCTCCGTTTTTCCGATGGTGCTGCCAATATCAACGCTCTTCACATAAACACCGTGCATTCTCAATCTTTGTATTTCATCCTTCGTCAGGTTTCTCAATTCAAAACCAAGACCGTTCAGAATTTCATGCGTTTCCCTGGCAACCTTAAAAACGGTGGAGTTGTATTTATCCTTCAAGGTAACAATGGCTTTATGTTCTTTGCCGTTGCGAATGTATTTAATCCGAATGGAATCACCCGGTCGGAATCTGCCTACTTGCTCCTGCAATTCGGGAATACTGCTCACCTTTATATCGTTGATGCCAATGATGACATCGCCTTTTTTGATTCCCGCCTCGGCTGCTCCTCCCCCGGAGGTCACATTGCTCACAAAAATTCCTTCGACGGAGGGCAAGTCCAATTGTTTAGCTCTTTGACTCGTCACCGGACCAATGCGGACTCCCAATAATCCGCGCTGCACTTCCCCGTAATCCCGAATGTCTCGAATAACTTTTTGAACAAGGTCAGAGGGAATGGCAAAAGAATAGCCTTCGTACCTACCTGAGCGGGTGATTATAGCGGTGTTGATGCCTACCAATTCTCCGCTTGTATTTACTAAAGCGCCGCCACTGTTGCCCGGATTCACGGCTGCGTCGGTTTGAATAAAAGATTCAATGGTATAATCGCCTTCCAAAATATCAATATTTCTTCCCTTAGCACTGACGATGCCGGCAGTCACGGTCGATTCTAAATTAAAAGGGTTGCCCACAGCCAACACCCATTCTCCTACCTTCAGCGAATCGGAATTGCCGCTTTTCAAGAAAGGAAGATTTTTTTCTTTAATTTTTAAAAGCGCCAAGTCGGTAGAAGGGTCTGTTCCAATCAACTTGGCTTCGTATTCCCGGTGGTTGAAAAGCGTGACCTCAAATTTCTCTCCATTTTCCACGACGTGGTTGTTCGTCACGATAAAGCCATCCGGCGAAATGATTACGCCAGAACCGGACGAGACGCCCAAAGAATTGCTGTTCCACCAGTCAAACCCGCTACTTTCCAATGCTTTGATATTCACGACAGCGGGTGTCACGCGTTTGGAAGCAACAATAAAATCAGTTGGCGCAGAAGGGGTAAAATTTCCAGGAATTTTGCCAAAAATTAAATCTTGATGGTCTTCTTCATTAAAGTTCGTATAGGTTGCCAAGGGCCTTTCTATAATGACTTGTTCCGGCTTTTCCAGATACTTGTAAATAGCAATAGCCAAAAAAGCACTCAGAAGGGAAGAAAACAAAACGGGAATTGCACTTTTCATAAGCAGGGATTGAAAACCATGTTTTTCTTAGCCGTTAGCGGCAAAATGAAAAGAGTTCATATTTAAAAATAAACAAGATAGAAATTCTTGGCAAAAATCACAATCACAATGGCAAATTAAATTTTCTGTGACGAACTTCAATACCGACTCAGAATCCTGATTGAAACATTGAACTCTTTTATAAGTTTTATTCGCTATTTTTTAACGGACGAATCGCCAAAAGTTGTGTTGCAAAAACGATACCTTTGCAAAGAAAACGTCTTTTCATTGGAATTTCAACCATTTATTTTTTCAACCGAACCATTATTGTTTATGAAAAAATTTAAAGACGACGAACAGCCTCCGCAAAGCGATCCGATGGACGGAGAATATATTGGCAATATTTGGGGCTGGAAACTTTCTTTTATTTCGTTGGGCATTATCCTCGGAATGATGGGCTTAATGCTTCTGCGCTACCTGACAATGGAAAAACCTCCTGTGTCGCCTGATAATCAGGAGGTTATAATTAATGAGGACACCTCAAAAACAAGCGATTGATGCAAATTCCATTTTATAAATACCAGGGAACGGGCAACGATTTTGTCGTTATTGACAATCGAAAACAAAAGTGGCTTACCCGGTCGGATACGGCTTTGGTTCAAAAAATGTGCGACCGAAAATTTGGTGTCGGTGCGGATGGCTTGCTCCTGATTCAAGAAAAAAATGGTTTTGATTTCGAAATGATTTACTTCAATTCCGATGGCAACGAAAGCAGCATGTGTGGCAACGGCGGGCGATGCATTGTTGCTTTCGCAAATCAACTAGGCATCATTGAAGACCGATGCCGGTTTTCCGCCATCGATGGGGAACACGAAGCAACTATCAATAAAAATAACTGGGTGGAATTGAAGATGTCGGATGTGAAAACAGTAAAAACCGCCGGCGATTATTTCATTATGAATACCGGTTCTCCCCATTGTGTTGTTTTTGTCGAAAATTTAAATGCCGTCGATGTGGTCAAAAATGGGCGACAGATTCGAAATTCCAAATTGTTCAAAAAACAAGGCATCAATGTAGATTTTGTCGAGTCGAACCACGGTTTTCTTCATATCGCCACCTATGAAAGAGGAGTGGAAGATGAGACGCTTTCCTGCGGAACGGGGGTAACGGCGGCAGCTCTTTCAAACTATTTAAAGCACCCTCAATTGGCTGAAATCCAGGTGCCTGTCATTGCCAAAGGCGGCCGGCTAAGGGTTCGTTTTCAACCAAAAGGGCCTAGTGGTTTCAAAGATATTTGGTTGGGTGGACCTGCTGAAATGGTTTTTAATGGTACCTTCCCTGTCCGTTGATTTTTATTCAAAATCATCTTCTTCGCCCAAGTTTAATTTTGCCGCCGTCAATTCATTCAGGGCGTGTTGGTCGCCAATTTTCCGGGCTATTTCCATTCCTTTTTTGTAAATGAAAAACGCCTTATCGAAGGCTTCCTGTCGTTCATACAATTTGCCCAAATGGTAGTAGGTGCCAACATATTCGGGGTCGTTTCCTATTAATTTTAAATAGTGCTGCAAGGCTTTTTCCGACTCATCCAATAGTTCGTACTCTTTGGCCAAGGCAAAGGTCAGGAAAGAATCACCGGGATCGGATTCCAGAAATTTTAAAAGTTGTTGCAATCGCGTAGCGGGCATCGTTCAATCATTTGTTGGAAACTTTGGGCAAAAATAGGGATATTGATTCGGAAAAAGATTTTCGGAAGGAAAAACAGCAAAACAATGGCGCAGGATTACGACAAAATTTTCAAAGAAAACATTGAAGAATTGCTTCCTTCGATGGCAAAGGTCATCTTAGAGATTGACCCTTTCAGCATGGAAGAAATCCCGGATGACCTGCAACACACCATTGAACGAAGACCGGACTTCCTGAAAAAAGTACATCCCAAAGCCGGCCGTGAAAGTTATATTTTACACCTGGAATTTCATGTGAAAGATGAAGAAATGGTGAAACGGGAGTTTGAATATTATGGCATGTTATTCAAAGAATATGGACTCGAAGTACGGCAGGTCGTTTTGTTTTTTGGAAGCCGCCGCCCCAAAATGGCAACGGGTTTTGAGCACGCAAACGTGTGCTTTCGCTTTGAACTGGTCTATTTCAAAGATATCGATTATGAAATATTTATCAAAAGTGAAAAACCGGAGGAGGTAGTTCTCGCCATCCTGGCAGATTTTAAAGGAGAAAAACCGGAGGACGTAATTCTTGAAATTGCGGCGAAATTAAAAGAACTGGAAAAAGGTGGATTGCGTTTAGGCAAGTACCTTCGGCAGTTTGAAATTTTGTCGAAACTTCGTAAATTGCAAAATAAAACCACTAAAATTTTAGACAGCATGGCTTTTGTTTATGATTTAGAAACGGATGTTCGCTACCTGCAAGGTATTCAAAAAGGCATTGATACAGGTGTCACAAAAGGAGATAAAGAAAGAGCCTTAATTGTGGCAGAATACGGCTTGAATAAAGGCTACCAGATTGACGATATTATGGAGATGACGGATTTATCGAAGAAAGAAATTCTGGCTTTTCAGAAATGGCTTGAGGAATACAAAATCGCAAAGCCGCAGCTCGAAAAAGGGCTTTCATTGGATAAGGTAGCGGCATTGACCGGGTTCACAAAAACAATTATTCAAGCCTTCAAAAAGAAGTTGGAAAAAGAAAAGCGAAAAGGTTTGAATGGCAAATCGAATTAGCTGCGAATTGCCTGAAAGACCGGGATGAACTTTGGCAATTGAGAAAATCAAAAATTTTGGACAAAAGAAAAAGGGAGAACCGTTGATTCGGTTCTCCCTTTTCTATTCCATAAATTTT
>CAZJYF010000357.1:0-4682 GCA_964549665.1 uncultured Saprospiraceae bacterium | reverse complement strand
GGCCCCCCAAAGAATATTGAGTCCGCCGGGAATAGTGGTTTTATCCGGACTTAGGGAGACGACCACGCCATTTGGTATTTCAACCCTAATGATATCGCAATCCGCTTTGGACATCATAAAACACGGAATGGTAACCTGGTCGCCTACGGCACCCGGAGCCATCGAAAAAGGAGGAGTGTCCTGATTATTACAAACAATCGCAATCATGGCGCCCGCCGTTTCTGCGCCCAGGCATTTTACGCCAAATTCGCAGGTCCCTCTGTCTATTAAGGCAATCTTCCCCGTGAGGTCATTGACGATTGGCTCGCAAGCATCTGATGTCGTACCGGTACCGTCATCTGAAATGATAAGGTCGCCGGTGGTCGTGCCATCCGTACAGAAATCAGCGCCCCCAAAAGCAGCGGGAACAGCCAGATAGGTTCCGGCAATGCTGACCGGCGAGGCAATATCGAGGTTGTAATTTCCCTGCGCAGTGAGATTGGCGATGCCGGTTATGAGAAAAAAGGCAAGCACCATTAGTATTCGGGTTGTTGTAAATTCTTGTTTCATAAATTTTTCTGTTTAAAATTTGTGTTGTGAATTTTAATTGTTTGCGCGCTCGAAGAATTGGGTATAAAAATTAAAAAGTTGAGACAAAATTCTCGTGGATTAATTTTCTCCATCTATTTCACGCTTGGGTTGGGAAAAAATGAGTGGTTATTCGTTTGTTTTTAAACCGCCAAAGTAGTTAAAATAAAAATAATTTAGCTGCGATTAAAAGAAATATTTTATCATTCGTTAACTGGCTTGCAAAAAACTGAAATAAGTTGTTTCCATTTGTCGCAAAAGGGCAATATACTTGATTTTTTTTGTAGGAGATACCCCATTTAGGTGGTTGTCAAAAATATTTAGGAGTTATTCCTGCCAAAAAATTCACTGAGGCATATGGTACTAGGTAAATTTAACTCACTAGATGCCAATTAAAAAAATTTAATTTCAATGTAACAGGTTCCCTTTGGGAATTGCTTCAATCAAGCGCTTGGTATATTCTTTCTGCGGGTGCTCGTAAATTTCATCTGCCGGACCCATTTCTTCCATTTTTCCATCTTTCATCACCAACATCCGGTCGCTCATAAATCGAACGACGGAAAGGTCGTGCGAAATGAAAATGTAGGTGAGTTGATGCTGTTCCCGCAAAGCAATCAACAGGTTTAACACCTGTGCCTGTACCGACACATCGAGGGAGGAAACACATTCGTCGCAAATGATAAATTCGGGGTTCACGGCAAGGGCCCGGGCGATGCAGATTCGCTGGCGTTGCCCACCGGAAAATTCATGCGGGTAGCGATGGAAATGGCCGGCTTCTAAACCCACGACTTCGAGCAACTCAAAAACCCGATCTTCGCGGTCGCTGTCGCTGTCTAAGATGCCGTGCACCTGCATGGGTTCTAAAATGGCCTTGCCTACCATCTTCCGCGGATTGAGGGAAGAGTAGGGGTCTTGAAAAATGATTTGAATATCTTTTCGGAAGGATCTTAACTCCCTGTCTGTCAAATTGGTCAGCGATTGATTTTTAAAAAAAATTTTCCCGCTTCGAGAAGGCGTCAGGCGCAAAATGGAGCGTCCCAATGTCGTCTTTCCGCAGCCGGATTCGCCTACCAAGCCGAGCGTCTCACCTGGGAAAACCTCAAAACTGACACCGTCCACCGCTTTGACGAATTCCAGGGTTTTCCCGAAAAAATTCTTTTTTTTCGGAAACCAAGTCTTCAAGTCCTGAACCCTTAAGACAGGGGGGCTTTCCCGCAGTTTTGCCAGCCTCTTCTCCGCTTCCTGCGGTGAAATGATAAGGGAATTGACTACTTCTTTCAGGGAAGCGCTCTTTTCATTTCCCGCTGTTTCGCTATCACTAAACTTTTCCTCTTTTAAAAAATCATCGGCAACCGGTAGGCGCCGAAGTCTGCAATGAAGGGGTGGCCGGCAAGCCAACAGGCTTTTGGTGTAAGGATGCAGGGGGTTATTAAAAATGTCTGCAACCCTGCCCTGTTCAACTATCTTTCCTTTGTACATGACCAACACCCGGTCGGCAATTTCAGCCACCACCCCCAAGTCGTGACTAATGAAAAGAATCGAACTTTTCCAATCCTGCTTCAATTCCTTCATCAAATCCAAAATGGCTTTTTGAACCGTCACATCCACCGAGGTGGTGGGTTCGTCGGCAATGAGCAAGCTGGGATTGCAACACATGGCCATGGCAATCATAACCCGTTGCTTTTGCCCGCCGGATAGGAGATGTGGGTAGCTGTTGAAAACCCGTTGAGGGTCAGCCAACTGCACTTTTGAGAACAGGTCAATCGCCTGTCGTTTTGCTTCGGGAAAACGCAGCCCCTGATGCAATTGAATCGCCTCGGTGACTTGTTTGCCACATTTGAGAACGGGGTTTAGGGAGGTCATCGGTTCCTGAAATATCATCGCTAATTCACTGCCTCTGAATCCCTGCATTTCCTTTTCGGAAATTTTCAATAAGTCTTTGGAAGCTTGTTTTTCGGGAAAATAAATAATTTCTCCCCCGGTAATTTCTCCCGGCGGTTGGGCAATCAGCCGCATCAAGGAAAGGGCGGTAACGGATTTTCCGGAACCGGATTCGCCGACGATGCCCAAGGTCTCTCCCCTGAAAAGGGTGAAACTGATGCCTTCGACCGCTTTTATAACTTCCTCTTCGGTTTGGAAGCGGACATGCAAGTCTCTGACTTCTAATAGTTTATCTTTGGGCATACCCGGTCAATTCTTTGGGAATGGAAAAACAATTTCTTCGACATTTTGCCCCCCTTCTCCGAGCGGAAGCCCGGAGCTGCGGTTAATAAAAAGCCGGCTGCCAAATTATGAAAATTTGAGCACCCGGCTGCCATTTTATTGTATGAAGCTGTTTATCTGATGATGGACATCAGCTTGGTTTTTTGGCTCCCTTCCAATTGCAAATGATAGTAGTAATTGCCGGGAGGAAGATCGGAACCATCGAAGATTATTTCGTGCCGGCCAGCTTCCATTGGCGCATCGAGCAGCATTTTTACCTGTTGCCCAAAACCGTTGAATACGCTCAGCCGCACCTGCTCATTGTTACTGTAGAAAGTAATAGTCGTTTGGTATGGAAAGGGATTTGGGTAATTGGAAACCTCCGTTACCGGGGCTCCGTTTCCATTAAAAACCAAGCGCTGTGGTGGCGGAATAGAAGGTGGTTCTTCTACGGCACATGCTTCTATAATCGGAATATATTTAAACCCATCGAACAACAAATCCTGCACATCGTATCGCGACACCTTGAACCATCCCGCCAGAATGGATCCATATACATTTCGAAAATCGTGCTGCATGGGCACGGCTTCCCCTATGCCCACCTCAGGAGCGATTTCGGGGTTGTCGCCAAAAATTCCGGCTTTGATACAATTGCCGAAAACGATGAGAGGTGCGGCATCGCCGTGGTCGGTGCCGAAACTGGCATTGGAGCGGATTCGGCGTCCAAATTCGGAAAAAGTCATGCCGATTACCCGCTTTTCCAAACCCAGTTTTTTCAGGTCATTTTGGAAAGCAGTGATGGCGTCCGAAAGGGTTTTCAACAATTCCGCATGATTCCCAAAGGTCACGTCTCCCCCTGCCACCTGATTGGCGTGGGTGTCAAAACCACCGAGGCTGACCACATAGACCTTTGTTTTCAACCCCCCGGAAATGAGCAAAGCCACATTTTTCAATCGTTGTGCCAGCAGGTTGTCTTCGGGATAATCAGCCAGTGAATTGCCACTTTCCGCCGCCGCCGTGATAACGCCTTCGTAAGCATTGGTCTGTTCAATCGTTTGCCGCAGAAAGGTCAGTTCTTCCCCGTAAGGGGTATCCGGCACGGCATCTTCCCCGCCCGTTGCCAGGGGATTCAAATTGAAGGGGTCGTTAATGGCCAGGCTGAAATTTCCAGCCGTCCCCTGACAGGTTTCGGAAACCAACGACCCGATGGTCAGGGCAAAGGGGTCGGGATTGGCGGCATTGGGAAAACCTTCCGGGAAGGCCGGGTTGTCGCGTTCGAAATACCGGCCCAACCAGCCGGTAGTCAAAAATTCTTCGGCAGCAGAACCCGTGGACCAAATATCGGTGGAACGAAAATGGGACCTGTTTTGGTTGGGATAACCCACACTTTGAATGACAGCCAAATTGGCATCATCGTAAAGCGACTTCAAACCCGTCAGGGCGGGGTGGAAGCCGAGCGTGTCTTCGACCGGTAACAATTTACCCTGTGGAATGATTATGTTCGGCCGGGCATTGGCCAGGTTATCGTATTGGTCGATCGGTATTATCATGTTCAAGCCATCATTTCCCCCATTGAGTTGTATTAACACCAGCACCCTGTCCGTATCGTCATTGATGGCAGAAAAAATAGATGTTTTGGGCAAGACCGAGACGCCCATGCCATTGAGCAACAGGGGCAGCGAAACGGCGGAAGAGGTGGTTTTTAAAAATTTTCTCCTTTTCATTTTATTGTGATTTGTGGTTTTTAAAATTTGTCATACCTGAGGTCAAGTGAGGTGATGACTTCACGTCACCACCTCACTCGTCCACCTCACTCGTCACTTGTTTCAACTCAAATAAAATTCAGGCATACTGAGCATTGCCCGGAAGAGATTTCTCAATTTGTTGGAAACCGTCAGGGCAAGGTCTTCATT
>CAZJYF010000356.1:0-4720 GCA_964549665.1 uncultured Saprospiraceae bacterium | reverse complement strand
GACCACCGAGAAAAGTGGTTTTCCTGTCGGGGAAGGCGTGGGAAGAATCGGGTTGGCATTGACTATTGAAAATGGAAGAGAAGTGCTCTTTGCTTTGTTGGACAACTATTTCCGGCGGCCAAAAAAAGAGGAAGAAGAAGAGGACAAATTGACGAAGGACGAGTTGCGAAGCATGAGCAAAACCGAATTTTTGAAGTTGGACAAAGACCTGGTAAAAGATTATTTGAGCTCTTTCCGTTTTCCAAAAAAATACACCGTTGAGAAGGTGAAAGCAATGGTGAAAAAGGATGAAATCACACCGAAGACCCTCGTGGAATACGTGGAAGATGCCAATTCCCTGCTTTTCGATACCCCGGTCATCGGTGCCGAAGTTTATCGTTCCAACAACGGTGGCAAAACATGGAAGAAGACCCACCAGGATTACCTCGACAACGTTTACAATTCCTACGGGTATTATTTCGGTCAAATAAGAGTCTCTCCTCAGAACGCGGACAAACTTTACATCATGGGCGTCCCTGCTTTGCGTTCGGATGATGGCGGTGCCACCTGGAAATCGATCAATGGCGACAACGTCCACGGGGACCACCACGCTTTGTGGGTAGACCCTAACCGGGAGGGGCATCTCATTTTGGGCAACGACGGGGGCGTCAACATTTCCTATGACGATGGAGAACAATGGATTAAATGCAACACCCCCTCCGTCGGTCAATTTTATTCTGTGACGGTGGATATGGCAAAGCCCTTCAATGTCTATGGCGGTCTTCAGGACAATGGCGTTTGGGGTGGTCCAAGCAACAGTAAAGAAAATAACCGTTGGCAGGGAACAGGTCGCTATCCCTACCAAATGATTCTCGGCGGCGACGGCATGCAGGTGGCAGTGGATACCCGCGACAACGCGACGGTTTACACCGGATTTCAATTTGGCAACTATTACCGGGTGGACAAAAACACCCGCAAGCGCCAGCGCATTACGCCAAAACAAGAACTCGGTCAACGCCCGTTGCGGTGGAATTGGCAGACCCCCATTTGGCTTTCCACCCACAACCAGGATATTCTTTATATGGGGTCCAATAAATTGCACCGTTCTTTGAATCAGGGGGATGATTTTGAGGAAATTTCCGGCGATTTAACAACAGGAGGTAAAAAAGGCGATGTCGCCTTTTCCACCTTGACCACTATCCACGAATCCCCGATGAAATTCGGTTTGATTTACGTGGGCACGGATGATGGTTTGGTACATGTCACCAAAGATGGCGGGCACGAGTGGACAAAAATCACGGATGGACTTCCGGAAGAAATGTGGGTAAGCCGGGTACAAGCCTCTCAACATCAGGAAAGCAGGGTATATGTTGCTTTAAACGGCTACCGTTGGGACGACTTCCAGCCCTACCTATTCGTGTCGGAAGACAACGGTCAAAACTGGAAAGAAATCGGCACCGACCTCCCTCTTGAACCCGTAAACGTAATCAAGGAAGACCCCGTAAACCCGAACCTCCTTTACGTCGGCACCGACAATGGACTTTATATTTCACTCGACAGAGGGGCTTCTTTCATGCAAATGGGGAAGGATCTACCCGCCACGCCCATTCACGACCTCGCCGTACATCTGCGCGATAAAAAGTTGGTCGTAGGCACGCATGGGCGCTCCCTTTTCCTTGCGAATGTGGCCCATGTCGAGCAGTTGGTAGATAGTATTGTTTCGAAAAAATTGTACGCTTTTGAAATCGAAAAAGTAAATTACAGTTCCCGTTGGGGCAACCCTTTCAGTCCGTGGCGCGATGTGCCGGAACCGGAAATTGAAATCCCGGTATTCGCCAATACTGGCGGAAAGATTCGAATGACTCTGAAGGCTAAAGAATTGGTGTTAAACAGTTGGGAAGATGAAATAGGCAAAGGCTTGAACTACCTCACCTACCATGGAAATATCGAAGAAGCCAGTATGGAAGATTACGCGAGCTATTTAAACGAACAGAAAAAGAAAGACGAAAAAGAAATTAAGGTTAAAAAAGCCAAAAATGGCAAGTATTATTTGTTGCCGGGAACGTATCAGTTGGTGATGGAAAAAGATGGGACGACAGTGGAGAGTGAATTGAAAGTTGAAAAGCAGAAATAGGCTAACTTTTTTTTCACAATCCGACCAACAAGAAAAGGGATTAAGCGCATGATGCTCCTAATCCCTTTTTTGGAACGACCCACTTTGAGCCTTATGTCGTGACGTATTGCTAGATTAATATGTCTACCATTTTGAGTCCATTTTGAATTTATTATTACACTTGAAAGGTAAAGGGATTTTGTATTGTGACTCCT
Source organism: uncultured Saprospiraceae bacterium (assembly GCA_964549665.1). GTDB lineage: Bacteria > Bacteroidota > Bacteroidia > Chitinophagales > Saprospiraceae > CAZJYF01. The sequence goes on along the minus strand of CAZJYF010000356.1, from coordinate 2,413 downwards.
TCAATCACTTGCCCGTCATCCATGTCCTCCGTCAAAACCATGGAGCAATTAGCGTTTTTTGCAGCACTGACAATAAGGCTGTCCCAAAATGAAAGCTGATGCAGAAGGTGGATATCGATGGCTTCTTTTATTAGATAGGTATCTGTTATAATTACTTCAAATTCGCTTAAATCATCGATAATGTTTTTTACAACTAATGGTGCCATTTTAAATTTTCCAATCATAACCGCTGCAAATTCTTTCATCACTTGCGTAGAAACAACGAAATGGACTTTGGCTTCAGCTTTTTGCAAAATTTCCCGACATCGATGCCGTTTAGCTGGTTCATTTTCACTGAACAAATAAACGAAAAAATTCGAATGAAGAAAATATTTTCCGGTCATAGATTTCATTCCTATCCCATTTTACGTACTTGGTTTTTATCGATATTTTATCGCTTTTGTCCAACAATTTTTGCACGGTACTTTTTTCTTGATTTTGAACATATCTTTTTAAAAGGTCTCTGATGAATTGATTAAGGGTGGTGCCATGCTTTTTGGCATACTCACGGCTTTTCAATAGTAAATCTTCGGGAATCGATAAGGTTACATTTTTCATATTACACAGTTTATGTGTACAAATTTACACATAATTAGACAAACCCAAAGAAATAAAAAGGGATCCAATCTTCACAGAAATAAGAAAAGGGATTAAGAGCATGACGCTCCTAATCCCTTTCTTGCAACGTCCACCTTGCGGCGGTTGTCGCGGAATCAAGCTTGATGTTCCTTGCCTTAAACTGTTCCGGTTTGTCGTGATTGCTCACAAACGGGTTGATTGTTTCCGGTTTGCCATCGTGAAATGGCTTGCCTTTCCCAGCTAACCACCGAAATAATTTCCAGCAAGGATTTTGGCTTCGACCCAAGGAAGTGTGCAAAAGGGGTTCCCCTTGCTGCATACCCCAAAATGCGAAAATTACATTGCTGCACTTTCGCCCACACCTTGCGGTGGGTTTGGACATGGCAGTCAAGGAGTTTTCGACCAACCGGTTAAACCGAAGTTTGCCCAGTTCGCCAATTAGCAATCTGTGCTCTCTTGCTCATGATGCGCCTGTTCTCGTGAAAGAACTTGCGCTATCCTTTCGCATTAAAACCCAGAAATGCCTACCCTTTTTCAACTCCCGCAGGTTTCTGCCATCTGTCGTTCGGCAGCTTTTCTGCATTGTCTCCTCCCGAAGAAAGATCCTCACAGAAAAGCGGCCTTCAGACAGATTCGACCTTTCTTCATCAGGTTGGTTTCTCCGGTTCAATCAAACGCCTTTTCGGAAAGTCCATCCGATATTTTAGCCATCTACTCTTGCGACTAGTTAGCTAACACCGGATTTTTTTCCTGCGACTACCCGAATGATTTACCGGTAGTCAAAAGTTGTTCGATGCCACTCCGGTTTTCAACATCTTGCGATGTTTTTGCCGTGGTGGATGTTCCGATTTTACTTTATCCTCCAGTTGGGCGATTGGACTTTCCCGGTTTTGCTCCGTTTGGCCGAAGCCAAATGGTTCGCTGCCGGTTCTATTCAATCAACTGAAAGTCAAAGCACCCGGATTAGGTATTGAAACCACGATGTCTTTTCAACTGTTTTATCCGCTCTACGCGATCTTCAAAACCCCGAAGGGTTCTTCGATTTTCCCTTTCGGGAAATGCGCTCCTTTTTCCGAAAAAAAAGGAAGAGTTTCATCAAGCAGTTGAACCGTTTCCGGCATCATTCCCAAATTGCTTCGAGAAGGGCTTCAAGCCAGTAAGCCTGAAATGACCAATTCCTGAGAATTGGCATCCAATCAGAACCCGGATCATCTTACCTGAAGTTCAAGTCTAGCCTTTTGACGGAATTAAGGTTGTCAAAGCAATCGTTTTCACCCGAAGGTTGCGGCAACTGCTTCTGCCGGGAGACAGGAGGACGACCACCGTCAAAAGTTTGGCAGCCAATGCCCGTTAATGAGGGTTTGTTTTCCGATTCGTTTGGGTTGCTTTGTAAAGTAAAGGGCACTCCACCTATTTCTACTTTTGCAAGTCGAAAATAAGCGGCATTCACTTCACAATTCCGGGATTGCTCCCAAAATTAAAGCTCCCCTCCCTTACCGGGTTTCAAACGCTGTCGTGATGGGGTTTTTCCGAAGAATTGCCCACCAACAGCCCAATAAAGTCCTCCGGATATTGGTTGTTATGACTTTCTATCAAATTATGTAAAATGAGTTATTCAACTATTTTCTACTGACTTTTCAGTAGATATCAGAATATTTCTACTCTGAATTGGATGAGCAAGGTAAAATCATTTTGACTGTTTTTCAAGTTTATTTTTCCACAAACTTTCCACATTATTTGTTCACAACTGTTAATTCATTGGACTGCAATTCTTTAGATTCCAAACTTGGATTTA
>CAZJYF010000355.1:0-4726 GCA_964549665.1 uncultured Saprospiraceae bacterium | reverse complement strand
GGAATTGTGGCAACACCAAAAACAGTATCTTTTCACACTCTCGGTTGCAAACTTAACTATTCGGAAACTTCCAGCATTGGAAGGCTCTTCGAAGAGGCCGGTTATCGGGAGATTCCATTTCAGCAGGGGGCAGATATTTATGTCATCAACACCTGTTCGGTGACCGATTTTGCCGACCGGAAGTGCCGGCAGATTGCCCGGAGGGCCTTACGGCTTTCGCCAAATGCCTTCGTGGTGGTCATTGGATGCTACGCCCAACTCAAACCGAAAGAAATTGCGGCAATACCGGGAGTTGACTTGGTGTTGGGAGCTTCTGAAAAATTCCGGATTCTCGATTATATCGATGGTTTATCGAAAGCACCTGGAAAAGGGATGGTGCAGGCGGGGGAAGTAACAGAAGCGAAAGAATTTGTAAACGCCTTCTCTTTTGGCGACCGCACGCGCTCTTTTTTGAAAGTGCAGGATGGGTGTGATTACAAATGTACCTTTTGCACCATTCCGATGGCGCGAGGACGAAGTCGAAGCGATACGGTAGCGGGTGTCGTTTCCAACGCCCGAAAAATTGCGGAGATGGGTGTTAAAGAAATCGTGCTGACGGGCGTGAACATCGGCGATTTTGGGAATGGAACGGAGGTTATCGAAGGCACTCGTCAAAAAAAAGAGGCTTTGTTTTTTGACCTCATCGAAGAATTGGACAAAGTGGAAGGCATTCAGCGATTCCGGATTTCTTCCCTCGAACCAAATTTATGCACGGATGAAATCATCGAATTTGTCGCGCAATCGAACCGCTTCGTTCCTCATTTTCACCTGCCGCTTCAAAGTGGCAATAACGAGTTATTGAAAAAAATGCGCCGTCGTTATCGCCGTGAACTTTACGAAGAACGGGTGGCTAAAATTAAAAAATGCTTGCCCCATTGTTGTATTGGGGCAGATGTCATCGTCGGTTTTCCGGGCGAGACCGAAGCAGATTTTTTAGAGACCCATCGATTCATCCGGGAATTGGACATTTCCTACCTCCACGTTTTCACCTATTCGGAACGACCGAATACCCCTGCTTCCAAAATGGAGGACATCGTTCCCCTCGAAGAACGCCGACGACGAAACCAGATGCTGACTTTTTTGTCGGAAAAGAAAAGGCGGCATTTTTACAGCCAATTCCTCGGACAAACCCGGGAGGTGCTTTTCGAAAAGAGCAAAGAAAAAGGAAAAATGGCTGGGTTCACCGATAATTATATCAAAATAGAAATGCCACTTGACGCTTCCTTGCTTAATAAAATCAGGGGTGTTAAATTGTTGAATATCAATGAGAAAGGAGATGCCGTCAAGGCGAATGAAAGAAATTTTTCGAAATTTAATAAATCGGTGTCAATTTAGGATTTGACCGGTTGATTCCTCTATTGCCTGAAATTTTTTTCCTTTTCCGCCGGATATGTTGCCTACTGCACAATCACCTTCCTGTCAACGCTGAATTTTTCATTCCTGACTATTAACAAATACACTCCTTTAGGCAAGTATTCCGTGGAAATTGAAATGGATTGGCGAACACCTGAAAAGGATTCCACCATTTTACCCAAGGCATCGTACAGAATCACCTCCGCAGGCATTGGGCTTTCAATGTGTAGGTGCAAAATATCGTGGGCTGGATTCGGAAAGACATGCAGCCCGAAGGTTTCCTTGTCAATATCTTCGGTGGCGGTCAGTTGAGAACAATCGAATGGGGTGTCATCTTCAAAGACCATGTTTTCATCCCCTGCCTGGTAAAAAAGCCAGGGCATATAGACCAGCATCATTTCATCGGTAGTTGCTTCTCCTACCCAAACATCCTGCGGAGGGTTGTTCGGGTTGTAAGGGTTGTTGTTGGTGTTATTGTAAGTGGCTTCAGCGATGAGTTTGGACCCGGGGGGAAGTACGGCAGCCTGCCGAAATCCAAAGAAACCTTGCCATTCAAAGTCCCAGTGGGGAATGTTCACCAAATTGATCACTTCTCCTGCCGGAGTTTCGGCCCACGATTTAATGGATTGTCCAATTAAGTGCATATGTGGAGCGGCGCCAAGCAAGGTTATTTTTCCCCAGGAAGATTGGAAATTCCATTCTTCCCGGAAGGTTCTGATGCTATCCGCCGGAATGAAAAGAGGACCGTTTACCATGGTAGTGATGTGGTTTAGAAAAGGGGAAATTCGCACTTGGCGCGTGCCGGGGTCATCTGTTAATTTGAAATTAATTTTTGAAGCGTCGGTTTCTCCGGCAGTTCCTTGCGGGTAATGGAGTTGAATGACGATGTTCGTATTCGCCGCCAGTTTAACACCAGTGCCTTGTGGATAAAAATTGGCTGAACTACCCGGCACCCAACCCCCAACCAATTTGGCATTCGCACTCCCCACACCCCCAAAACACAAATAACCGGGCGCGGGGTCGACGGCATCCAAATCTAAAGGTGTGTTGGAATCATCCTGGAAAACGAGCATATGGTGGACGATGCTCCTGTTGTCGGGGACGACCTCAAAACCGGTCACGAATTTTTCGGAAACTAACCCGGAAGGGATAACGAAACAGCGATATTCGTCGCCCGACACGGCATTGGAAGTATAACCGGGCAACTGAACGACCATGTCGGGGTTCGCAATAACTTCATTTGATTCAATGACGGGAGGAGAAGGGGCAAGGGCGGGGTCTCCTTCCGGCGCGCCGCCGTCCACCCAAGCTGTGATGAGGTCAATTTCCTCCTGAGTGAGCAGCCGTTCATTGGCAAATTCCCTAAAATCCGGGTCGGGCGGCCATGGCGGCATGATGCCTTCGTTGATATTCACTTTTATCGAGTAGCTGACGTTGTAGGCATCCTCGTAACTCAAAAGCGAAAAAGGAGCAATGCCGTTTTCGTTATGACAACCAGAACAATTCGTGTAAATGATGCAGGCAATATCGCTTGACCAGGAAGGCGTTTGCCCCAAAAGGGAGAAGCTAAAAAAAAAGAAGGAAAGCGTGGTAAAAATTGTTTTCATCACCATAAAGTTAAGGGTCTAAATTTGGGCAGCAAAGCCTAATCATTATCAATTGACAAATCAAAGCGCTTGCGCATCTCATCTACCAACGGATTCCGGCTTTTCATTTTCCAATACTTCTCACTATCCGTCATCGGTTTTTGTCTTTTGGGCAAAGACTTGGAAAGCGCTTTTTCCGGGTCAATTTTAATGCCTAAATCCAAAAGTGGAGCATGCAGTTCCTCCCGCAAATATTCCATCAAGTTACTGTCTTGTCGAAGGGTATTTTCGGCAAGAGAAGACCCCACCGTAACGATTATTTGCGATTCTTGCAGGGTGATTTCTGCATTTTTTAAAATAGTTTTTGTGGTTGACGGACAATGGTTTTCGAAGTATTGCTGCCAGGCTATCTTTAGGTTTTCCAAACTCAGCCGGGATTCTTGCTTTGGCCCCCCGTTGGTTTCGGCTTCCTCAATTTCGGATTCCAGTTTATCGAGCGAACTCAACTTGGGGGTGCCGAGGGTAGAGTGATTTCGAAGTTCCGTTTTTTTTGATGTCTCTTTGCTTTTTGGGGAACCTGTTCCTTTCAAAACCAGCTTTGCCGGGAGCTTTATTTCGGATGCTTTACCCTTTTCGGGATTTTTTTTCTCGGGAAGAAGCGAAGGGGCAGGCGGTTCTTCTACCCTGCCGGAGGTGCTCACTTCAGGCGTTTTTTTTTCCGGACTTGGAGCATTCTGAGGTACAATGGGCGGCGATTTAACCAGCTCAACTGCCTGACCGATATAAGCCATTTTAATCAATGTCATCTCAACGTGGAGGCGCTTATGTCGTGCCATTTTGAAGTTGATATCGCAATGGTTGGCGAGATTCAAGGCCGTGAGAAGAAACGAAACGGGAGTTAGCAGCGCCTGCTTTTGATAGCGTTCTTTCAAAGAACCGCTCACTTCCAGCAGTTGCAAAGTCTGTTCATCTTTGCAAACTAATAAATTGCGAAAATGAACTGCCAATTCATTGACGAAGATATCCGCTTCAAATCCATTGCGGACCACCTCGTCAAAAATGGTCATCACCTTTGGCAGGTCCTGGACCACCAAAGCATCCGTGAATCGAAAAAAATAGTCGTAATCGAGGACATTCAGGTTGGAGATGACATCTTCATAAGAAATTTTATCTCCCGAAAAGCTGACAATCCGGTCGAATATCGAAAGCGCATCGCGCAAAGCTCCATCCGCTTTTTGGGCGATGATATGCAGGGCATCTTCCTCCGCCTCGATGTTCTCTTTTTGGCAAATATTGACCAGATGGTTTACCATTTCGGGCACCTGGATGCGTTTGAAATCAAATATCTGGCAGCGAGAAAGGATGGTTGGAATGATCTTGTGCTTCTCGGTGGTTGCCAAAATGAAGATGGCGTAAGGCGGCGGTTCTTCCAGCGTCTTGAGAAAGGCATTGAAGGCGGATTGCGAGAGCATATGCACCTCATCAATGATGAAAACTTTGTATTTCCCCTGCTGTGGCTTAAAACGAACCTGTTCAACCAGCGAACGAATATGTTCGACGCTGTTGTTGGAGGCTGCATCCAATTCGATGATGTTGAAAGACGCGTTTTCATTGAATGCATTGCAACTATCGCAGGTATTGCAAGGCTCAAAATCTTTCGTCACCTTTTGGCAATTGAGCACCTTGGCCAAAATTCTAGCACAAGTCGTTTTCCCGATTCCCCGCGGCCCGCAAAACAAAAAGGCATG
>CAZJYF010000354.1:0-4726 GCA_964549665.1 uncultured Saprospiraceae bacterium | reverse complement strand
TTTGTTGCTTTCGGCTTGTAAAAATAATGTTACCAAACCCAATCCATCTTCCGTTGTTGACCTCCCTTTTTTTGACCTCAAAGGGTATTTTGAAAAGGAAATCACGCGTCTTGCAGGGGTCAAAAAAGGGAAGAAAACATCGGTGGTAAACGGTAAGCGAGAGGAAAAAATGCTCGATTCACTGGATTTTCGAAGCGAGTTAAAAATCTTTTCGAATTCGGATATCAATCGCGCCGCATGGGCCGATAAATATGACATCGAGGAATTATTCAACTCCAACGGGCAACACGCCGGAACGAACTACTTGGCTAAAAGTGAAAAATTGAAAACCAGAAAGATTTCCATTGAATTTAAGGCGGGCAAGGTCTCGAAGATTTTCATCGAAAACAAAATACCTAGTCTCATTGCAACTACACGCCAACAATTAAGCTACTTTCCCGAGAAAGGCTATTCGATTCAAATAAATCAGAAAGCGATATTCTCGAGGGATAATTCTTTCTTGGTAGAAGTACAATTTGAAAATTGAAAGAGGATTTCCTTCTTTCTTTCATCTACCGTTCTTATGGCTGTGAGAGTAGGATTCGAACCTACACGAGGCGGTTAGGTGCCAAACGGCTCTTTTTCCCGTTTTCCTCACCCCCGAGACAAGGGGGCATGGCTGCCTGTTTCATCACCTCACAGTGTACCTGAAGGATTGCAAAAAAGCATCTTCGTTTAAGAACTTGACGAAATTTATCTTTGGATTTCTGAGCTGTGAGGGAAGGATTCGAACCTCCACGGGGCGGTTAGCCATAACACAAATAGTTAAATTGTGGTCAACCCAATATGCTACGTTTGTCCCTGATTCCCCACCCCCGAGACAAGGGGGCATGGCTGCCTGTTTCATCACCTCACAGTGTTTTGAAGTAGAAAAGATAAAATCATTTGCTGCTCCTTTATCAAGTTTTATTTAGGGAAATAATCTTTATTACCTCCTCCATTTGATAGGGCAAAATTAAAAGGAGTGTTGTTATGATGCAAATTTTTTAATAATTTTTATAATTTTTTACAAAATAATCAACGAGGCAATAAAATCATTAAAGAATTGTGAATTTAGAATTTAATTTGGTGGGCTTGATTGACAAATTTGGAATTACATTTCAATCAACTCTAATGCATTAGGCCTGCAGGCAAATATCGCTTAAATGTTTCGCCAAAAAAATTTTAAACTTTCAGTCTTAAAGTTACCTTTGCAGAAATTTTAAAAAGGGAAATTATCATGGAAAAAATTGCAAAAATATTTTTGTTTTCGTTCATTTTTCTCGTGTTCACAGGGTCATCAGTTGTTGCTCAGAAATACGGTCATCTCAATTCTGGAAACTTGCTCGTTCAATTACCGGAAACCCAAAAAGCAGATGAAGAACTACGGGCTTTCCAGAGCAGCATGGTAAAAAAGGGAGAAGAAATGGCAAATGCTTTGAAAGAAAGCTTCACGAAAGTAAATGATGATTACAACAAAGGTCTCCTTTCTCCTCTACAGGCACAGCAAAAACAAGCCGAGTTGGAGAAAAAAAAGGATGAATTAAGTAAATATCAACAAGAAGTCACCGAGAAAGTAGGGAAAAAGCGGGAAGAATTATTTGCTCCTATTTTGGATAAAGTCCAGAAGGCAATTGATGCGGTGGGTAAGGAAAACGGCTACAAATTCATTTTCGATTCAAGTATTCCAAACGTCATTTTATTCGCACTCGATTCAGATAATGTAGAACCTTTGGTAAAAGCGAAATTGGGGTTGTGAGTTAGTCAAGGCCTTAATTTTTCTCTAATTAGACGGTAGCCTTTTCCGGTGATAGAAAATGAATTGAATCATTTTTTCAATCGCAGGAAATTGTTCAGGGCACTGATATCCACAACACCTACCAATTCACCGTTCTCCATAACCGGAAGAATTTTCTGTCCACCCTTTTTTATTTTCTCAAAGACTAGTTTCAGAGAATCTGAAGACCTAAGTGCTTCAAAATGAGGCTGCATAATAGAAGCAGCGGTCACTTCTTTTTCACCTGCATTTAGCAGTTGCTTTTCCAGCAATACCCCTATCAAATTTCCGGCATCATCGAAGACGAGAAAGTTCTTTTCAATGTTTCGCAAGAGCAAATCCAATGCTTTAGAAACCGGTTCATCCGCCAACATTCCGGTAAAATGAGGGCGGAAAATTTCAGCTACGGTGTGTTGGCTTAATAGACTCTCCGTCCGCACCCATTGATTTTCCTGAGCAGCGGTAAAAAAAATAAAAACGCCGATAAATGCGGTAATGATGCTACCCTGCCACAATCCATAAAGCAATAAGACTACAGCAAAAAACTGCCCGACCCGGGCAGCGATGTGCGTAGCTTTGGAGCGTTTCATCTTCGTCGAAAGCAAGGCCCTGAAAATTCTGCCACCATCCATTGGGAAAGCAGGTAAAAGATTAAAAAGGGCGAGAATGACATTCAGGAAAATCAAAGACGGAATAAAAAAGGAGTAATCTTGCACCATTTCCAGCTCATTAGGAGGAGGAGTCAAGTCCGAATTAAAAAAAAACCAAGGGCTAAGAAATAGCGCTATCCCAATATTCACGAGCGGGCCAGCAATGGCGACGAGGAATTCATGGATGGGTTTTTCGGGTAGTTGGTTAAGACGTGCGATGCCACCGATGGGCAACAGGATAATGTCTTTGGTGTAAACGCCAAAACGCCTGGCCATCAAAGCGTGGCCAAATTCGTGGAGCACCACGCAGGTGAAAAGAGCCAGTACAAAAAGACTCATCCAGATTATTCCCCTAACATCCAAGCCAGTTTGCTGCGCCACATACAAAACATAGAAAAACAACAAACCAAATGACCAGTGAAGCAAGACCGGGATGCCAAATAATTTTGCTATTTGTATAGAACCCTTCATTTAATTTAGGTAACCGATATTTGAAAAAACTAAAAAAGGCGACAACAGCGTCATCGCCTCAAAAACTATTTGTGCTATGAAAAGTTTATGCGCTTGAATTTGATTGCGAGTAAAACACAAAGATACACTTTTTCGGATTCCAGGGAGTTTTCTCAAAAAGGCATTTTCTCCAAAAATCAAAGCCCTGCTAGGTCCCTTCAACCTTCAAGTCAAAAATAGAAGGATACAGTTGCCCTTTCATAATATTCCTCGAAATGACAATTCGCTGTACCTCGGAAGTGCCTTCATATATCTGGGTAATTTTGGCATCGCGCATCAACCGCTCAACGTGGTATTCCTTTACAAAGCCATAACCGCCATGGATTTGAACCGCTTCCACCGTTTGTTTCATCGCTACCTCTGAGGCATACAATTTTGCCATCGAACTGGCTGCGCCAAAATCCAAATCCTGGTCTTTCAACCAAGCGGAGCGATAAACGAGCATTCGGGCCGCTTCAATTTCCGTTGCCATGTCGGCTAGTTTAAAAGCAATGGCTTGATGCTGATGAATGGGTTTTCCAAAGGATTTTCTCTCTTTCGAGTAGGCCAATGCCAGTTCGTAAGCACCCAGGGCAATGCCCAAAGCTTGGGCAGCGATTCCTATGCGCCCCCCCTCCAAGGTTTTCATGGCGAAGGTGAAGCCGAAACCATCTTCTCCGATTCGGTTTTCTTTCGGCACTTTCACATCGGTGTACATGATAGAATGGGTATCCGAAGAACGGATGCCCAATTTGTCCTCTTTAGCGCCAATAGTCACTCCTTCCCAATCAGCCTCCACAATGAAGACATTGATGCCTTTGTGCCTTTTTTCTGCATCTGATTGCGCTATGACGAGGTGTATTTTTGAAGTACCTCCATTCGTAATCCAGTTCTTTGTTCCATTCAGAAGATAATAATCGCCCATATCCACGGCGGTGGTGCGCTGATGGGTCGCATCCGAACCTGCTTCTGGTTCGGATAGACAAAAAGCTCCAATCCAATCTCCAGTGGCGATTTTTGGGAGGTATTTTTGTTTTTGGGCTTCGGTACCGAAAGTCTCCAAGCCCCAGCAAACCAACGAATTATTTACCGACATGATCACAGAGCAGGAATTGTCAATTTTTGAAATTTCCTCCAAAGCCAACACATAAGATAGCGCATCCATCCCGCTACCCCCATAATTGGGAGAGGTCATCATGCCGAGGAAACCCAATTCACCCATCATTCGAATCTGTTCCTTCGGATAGGTCATATTCCTGTCCCTTTCAATGACGCCCGGCTTGAGTTCATTTTGGGCAAAATCCTTTGCTGCCTTTTTTACAGCTAACTGTTCTTCCGTCAATTCAAAAAACATAAGTGGTCAGGGTTTTATTTGATGAAAATTACACCAAGATGGGTCGATTGGGGTCGAAATTTCCTTTATGAATATACAATGCCAAAATTAAGGTAATTTTTTTCTTCCTGCAATTTCCTGCTGCCTATTGGCTATGGTTGGTTAATTATCAGGTACCGGCAGCAAAGTTGATATTTTTTAGGATTTTAAATTGTCTTGAACAAAGCTACAATTTCAACTTTTAAATTCTCAACAGTAAAAAGACGAATTTTTGCAACTAAGCCACTTTGTATCCTATTAATGAAATAACAAAGCACCATTCGATTGGCAACACGGAGCAAGTCGATTGAGAAAGAATTGAAAAATATTTCGCTATTTTTGTGCTCCCAAACAAAAGCAATGTTCAGGTGTTATAAAAAGGTTTTGTTCTCCTCTCGATAAAAGAAAAAAGAAGAAGAA
>CAZJYF010000353.1:0-4731 GCA_964549665.1 uncultured Saprospiraceae bacterium | reverse complement strand
GCAGCTTTGGATACGGGCTGGACGATTTTGTTTGCCAAAGATGCGCAACAAGCGGTCGACCAGGCGATTATCTTGAGAAAGGTGACGGAGTTGAGTTTGAACCCTGGGATGAATGTGCAGGATGGTTTTCTAACTACCCATGTTGAACGGACTTTCCGGCAACCTGAGGCAGCATTAATCCGGGAATTTTTGGGGTCGGGAGAGGACATTATTCCCTGCCCCACTAAAGCACAACGCATACTGTTCGGACCTACGCGGAGGCGCGTTCCTGCGGGCATCGATTTGAAAAACCCACTGCTGTTGGGGCCGGTACAAAACCAAGAGCATTATATGAATGGAGTGGCGGCCAAGCGCAATAATTTTACAGAAGATATATTGCCGTTTTTGGTGCAAGCCTATGCCGAATTCGGCGAACTGACCGGGCGCCAATACGGCTTGATTTCACAATACAATTGCGAAGAATCGGACACGGTAATCGTCTGCTTGGGCAGTGCTGCCCAGAATTGCGAGGCTGTTTCAGATTACCTGAAAGAATCAAGAGGAATAAATGTTGGGGTCGTTCATGTCAATGTGCTGCGCCCTTTCCCGGAGGCAGCCATCATTGAAGCATTGAGGGGTAAAAAGAAAGTGATTGTATTGGAAAGAACCGATGAACCGCTCGCCGGAAGCAACCCGTTGACTCGTGAAATTAAGGTGGCATTGCGCAATGCAGAAAGCAATTTCATCACAAATGCGTATCAGGGATTGGGCAAAATTGACCCTCAAAATGAACGACCGGACATTCTTACCGGGGTTTACGGATTGGGCTCCCGCGACTTCCGCCCGGAAGCCATTATTGGGGCTTATGATTTTTCGCAAGGCGCTTTGGCAAGGCAGGACGGGAAAAAAATTGGGGATGGCATTCGCTTTTTCTATCTGGGTATTGACCATCCTTATGCCGTTCAATCCAAAGAAACGCCTTCCTGTTTACCGGAACATTCCATCGCCGTTCGCTTCCATTCCGTCGGAGGCTGGGGAATGATTACCACTGGTAAAAACCTCGGCAGCATATTGGGGGAGTTATCCAATTATGTCGCCGAACGCGACGGTCTTTTTGAGGGAAATGGCGAATTGAAGGAAGTTGTGAATATTAGTGCCAATCCCAAATATGGCTCGGAGAAAAAAGGAGCGCCAACCAACTATTTCCTCGTAGCTGCCCCCGATAGGGTGCGGGTAAACTGTGACTTGCGCCATGTTAGCGTGGTGCTTTGTTGCGACCCGAAAATATTTTTGCACACCAATCCACTTCAAGGGCTTCAGCCCGGCGGTGCGTTTGTTTGGGAATCTGGCGAAACCTCTCCTGAAAAGGTTTGGCAACGCATCCCGAAGTGCCACCGGCAGGAAATCATCGACAAAGGCATCCACGTCTGCGCTTTGCACGGTTTTGACATCGCTAAAAAAGCGACCAGCCGCGAAGATTTGCAGACGAGAATGCAGGGGAACTCTTTCCTGGGTGCATTCTTTAAAGTATCCACTTTTTTGCAAGATTACAACATTCCCGAAAACGAATTTCTGGAAACCGTTCGCAAGCAGTACGAGAAAAAATTCGGACGTTTCGGCGAGGACGTCGTGGAATCCAACATGCGGGTTATGAGAGAAGGATTTAGGCAAGTATTCGAGGTGCCGCATGGTCCTGTTGATGCGCCGGATGTGTCTGCTTTCATGGGAAATGTCATCGCTCCTTGCGAAGCCACGCTGTCCCACATTCCCGGAAGCAGCAATGGCGGCAGCCAGAATGGCAATGGCAAAACCCCCATGTTCCGCATATCTACCTTCGATGCGGAATTTCGGGCCGGGCTTGGTTACGACCAACCTGCCAGCGCATTGGCTTCGGTTGGTTTGGTGGCTGCCGGTACGGGCGCTACGGCCAGCAAGTACGTAGCCCGGCGGGAGATACCCATTTTTCTCGAAGAAAACTGCACCCAATGTATGGACTGCATCACTGTTTGCCCTGATACGGCTTTGCCAAATACGGCGCAGGATATTTCTGTTGTTTTGAGCACGGCCGCCAGAAATTATGTGACCGACATCAAGGCAAGGAAGGCTATCCTCGATCGTCTTCCCCAATTGGAATTGAGGGTTCGGGAGGAGATGCTGGCTTTAGCCAATGACAAAACCCGTCCAAAGGAAAGCAATGGGGAGGCTAAATTTGCCAACATTGTGATGCGGCAATTGAAAGCATTAGAGGAGCCCGCCATCACCGAAGAGGCGATTTCGGAATTTACCGGAATTTTGATGATTTTGCCGGTGGCCTATCTGAGTGCTAGGGGCATCTTCAGTGGTAAAGAGAAAAAAGAAGCCGGTTCGGGGGGGCTGTTCTCCATTTTTGTGCAAGACCTCTGCAAAGGTTGCGCCGCCTGCGTGGAAGCTTGTGGCAAACACGAGGCTTTAAAAATGGTGCCGGAAACCGAAGAAATGCACGCACAAATTCAATCGGTTTCCGAATTTATGAAATTGCTGCGCGACACACCCAAAAAATATCTCGGCATTTTTGACGCCGATTCGCCGGAAGAATCGAAAGCAGCAGCGCTGAAGTTTCACCTGATGTTGCAATCAAAATACAACGCCCTCGTCTCGGGAGACGGTGCTTGTGCCGGCTGTGGCGAAAAATCTGTTCTCAGGGCTATCGCCACCTTGACCGAGACGATGATGCGTCCCATTTTCCACAACAAAGCAAAACGCTTGCGGGAAAAAGCTGCTCGAATAGAAAAAAATGGATTGTCCGTTTTGGAAAACCTCAAACTGAAAGACGAGGAGGCATATCAGGTGTTCCGAAAAGCCGTGCTGCACCTGCTGATGGGATTTGGTTGTGAAGATGCAAAAGCAACGGAAGCCCGCATTCAAGCCGAATTCGACGGGACGGATAAAGACATCATTGGGGCCCTTGTAAAAACTTTGCGTTTCGACGCAGACCAACACGACACCATACAGGCTTTTGAAAATTTTGCTCCGAATGGTATGTGTGCCATGGCGATGGCTGCCCATACCGGCTGCAATACCGTTTACGGCTCCACGCCTCCTAACAATCCGCATCCTTATCCATGGATAAACTCCCTCTTTCAGGATGGTTCTACTATTGGATGGATGCTGGGCGAAAGTTTTATCAAGGACCACGCTTACCTCTCTGTTATTCCCGAGCGTCTCGCCGATGGAATTCTCGATGAATTTTCAAATTCTTTTGGTGAAAAGGACTACTTCCGCTTCACGCATTTTTCCGATACCTACATGAGCGATGATGAAATCATGGAAATGCCAAAAGTATGGATTGTCGGTGGCGACGGCGGCATGGGAGACATTGGTTTCCAAAATGTTTCAAAAGTGGTGTTGCAGAATCGTCCAAACGTCAAATTGTTGATGCTCGACACCCAGGTTTACTCAAATACCGGTGGGCAAAATTCCGACTCCTCACCCCTGCCGGGGGGGGGCGATTTTAATCAATTCGGTGTAGCCAGCGAAGGCAAATTGACCGAGATGAAATCCGTTTCCGAATGCTTCCTCAACGGGCACGGTTCGCCTTTTGTCGCCCAAGTTTCGATGGCAAATTCGGGTATCTTCTACAAGGCATTGCTCGACGGATTGTGCTACCGGGGGACTGCCTTTTTTCAGGTTTATACCACCTGCCAACCCGAACACGGTGTGGCTGACCACCTTTCTCAAGTTCAAGCCCAATTGGCAAGAGACAGCAGAGGCTTGGCTGAGTTTGTATTCAATCCAACACTGGGCGAAACCTATCCCGAAACCCTCAGCATCAAGGGCAATCCAAATTTTAATTTGGACTGGTTTGCCAGAAGAGATACCGTTTCCAAACAGCGCTACACCTTCACGGTTGCTCATTGGGCGATTACCGAAGCACGGTTCCGCCGGCATCACAAAAAGGTCAAAGAAGAGGCTGTCGAAAGCAAAATCCGCCTCGAAGATATTCTCCAACTCATCACCATGGACGACATCGTTCACCGCCGCTACCTCAATCCCCAACACCGTTCTTTCATCCCCGACTTCGGTGTCTATCTGATTGATTATGCACCCGATGGCGCTCAAAAATTCCACCTCCTTTCCCGGCAGATGGTCATCTTCTGCGTAGAACGCCGCAAGGCATGGCGGATGCTGCAAAGCCGTGCAGGCGTTGAGAATAAAGACTATCTGGCCCAAAAGGAAGTGTTGAAAAAAATTGATTCCGGGGAGATGTCGCGAGAGGAGTTCTTGAAGGGGGAAGGGGAGTAGAGGGGGTTCAAAGTTCAGTGTTTGGAGTTCAGCGTTCCTTTGATAATCAATAAGTTATTGCTGGTTCCGATTCGTAACCAGAACCTGTTATTTTTTTCTCGTCTTCGACGAGAATCACTTCTATAAAAGGTAAATTTATTCTGCACCCGTTTTGAATCAAGTTCATGGCATTTACTTTTAATTCTAGTCAATAAAAAAAATTGCATATGAAATACTTTCCCCTTACAATTATTCTCCTTTCCTTCTATTGTCAATCCTTTTCTCAGGTTGAAAAGAAGTATAAACTTTCAGAATTCTCCATTGAAAATTTAGAGCAAGGTATTGATTCTATTTGGTTTGAAGTGGCTTCCTGGGACGGAGATACTTCTCAGGCAACTTTCCAAAAGAGAGAGCAGTACGCGGCTGATTTAGAGAATTATTATTATAACAACACAAGCAACGAAAACCTAAAAAACCACGTGCATAAGGCAT
>CAZJYF010000352.1:0-4734 GCA_964549665.1 uncultured Saprospiraceae bacterium | reverse complement strand
ATGCTCGAAACTTTTGGGTTGGAAATAGAGGCCAAAGGTATCCTTTTTAGTTCGGGCATGGCCGCCATAACGACGATGATGATGGCCATGCTGAAATCCGGGGACAAGATCCTGACCCAGGGAAATTTGTACGGCGGTACGACGGAACTCTTTACTAAATCCTTCCAAGCATTTGGCATACAGACCGTTATGATGAACCTGCGGGATTTGGAAAATATCGAGGTGGTGGTAAAAAGCGATCCTTCAATCAAAATGATCTATTTCGAAACGCCGGCTAATCCAACCCTCGCCTGTGTGGACATCGAAGCATTGACCACCATTGCGCACAAATACGGCAGATTGAGCGCTGTTGACAATACCTTCCCCACCCCCTATTTGCAACAACCCTTTCGGTTGGGAATCGATTTTATCGTTCATTCCACCACCAAATTTTTGAACGGGCACGGCAATTCAATCGCAGGCATCCTCATCGCAAAAGATATAGAATTGATGGAGACCGGCGGTCATATTTGGAAAACCATGAAACTCACAGGTACTAATTGCAACCCCTGGGATGCCTGGCTGATTCACAACGGCATGAAAACCCTGGCGCTGCGCATGGACCGGCACTGCACCAACGCCATGACCATTGCCAAACGGTTGGAACAGCACCCCAAAGTGAGCAGAGTCAACTACTGCGGACTCCCTTCTCACCCCGATTTTTCGATTGCCAAAAAACAGATGCGGGCTTTCGGCGGCATGTTGAGTTTTGAGTTGAAGGAAGGGTTAGATGCGGGAATCCGGTTTATGAATGCGATCCGGTTTTGTACCCTCGCCCCAACTTTAGGAGATGTGGACAGCTTGATTTTGCACCCGGCTTCCATGTCGCACCTGAATGTCCCCAAAGAAGTCCGTTTGCAAAACGGTATTACAGACGGATTGATCCGGATCTCGGTGGGAATCGAAAATGTGGAGGACATTTGGTTGGATTTGGAGCAAGCCCTGGAAGCTGTTTGATGAAAAGGTCATTGAGCCATGGGGCATTAGGTCAATACATCATTGGACACTACCGCCCTCTTTTTCCCAATTCTACTACTTCCATATTTCCAATTTTTCCCGCCTCGAGGGTGAAGCGGACGATGGTCTTTATTTGGTGAAAACCATGGACTCCGCAGGCACCGGGATTGATGTGCAGGAGTTTGTATTTCTTGTCGGGCATGATTTTGAGAATATGCGAATGCCCGCAAATATAGAGTTTGGGCGGTTTGGAATGGATGATTTCCCGAACCCGCTGGAAATACCTGCCCGGGTACCCGCCGATATGGGTGATGAACACATCGACCCCCTCGCATTCGAACCGCAAATCGAGCGGAAATTCTCTTCGGATGAGGGCATCATCGATGTTTCCATAGACAGCTTTGAAGGGTTTAAAGGATTCCAGTTTTTCGACTACTTCCATGTTGCCGATGTCTCCGGCGTGCCAAATTTCATCGCAATTTTTAAAATAGTGAAAAACTTTTTCATCCAAATAGCCGTGGGTGTCGGAGAGAAGTCCGATTCTTTTCATGCGGGCAAAGGTAGCAAGACTTGGAGTTTGACCTAGGGGTTGCTTCCGCAAAAAATAGGGCCCAACTTCTATCGGACAATGGTGACAAAGCCGGTCAACGGTTGCAAGTCTTGCTTTAATTTAAGAATGTAATAATAGGAACCGGCGGGCAATAATTGGTTTTTATAGGTTCCCTGCCAATCATTTCGATAGGGTTGCTCATCAAAGACCTTGTCGCCCCATCGGTTAAATATCATGACATGACTGTTGGGGAATTCATTTCCCAGACAGGTGAATTCCAATACATCATTCATACCGTCATTGTTGGGGGTAATTAAATTTGGCGTAAAACAATCTTCCCGGCTCCCAAATGACCCGGTTATTTGAATGGTTACTTTTGCACCGCTGCATTCCGTGGGGCAATTTGTATTGCAAACCACGTAGAAAAATTCATCTGTGCCGAAGAAACTGGTATCTGGCAAATAAGTGATTTCGCCATTTCCCAAATAAAGGACAAAGCCGTTTTGAGGCTGTTCGACGATTTGAAGATTCCACTCGTGCAGACCGCCCAAATCATCATTTCCCACTAGATTGGCCATTTGCAGGGTGTCACCGGTTGCCAAGTCAAAGGTATCCGGTCGGGCAAAAGGAAGGGCATCGTTGAAGATTAAAATGGAATCGGAGGAATAATTTTGGCAGGCGGCATTCGACAGACGCCAATACATAACATTCCTGCCCGGGTCGAAATCGGCGGCGATGGTGACCGGTTGCGTAGGTTCCACGATTAATGCCCCGCCGGTGGTTGTCCACCTGCCAAAGCCTTCGCTGGGTTGCTGTGCCTGAAGAACGACTTGTTCCTGGTCACAAAGAAATACTTGTTCCTTGGCAATAAAGGCAACATTGGGTGGCAATTCTAGAATGGAAAGGACCACATCGTCCGAATCAAAAGCGCCACAAGTAGCGGTTGAGAGCGTCCAGGTAAAGGAGTAATCGTTGCCGGGGCTTACCCCCGTTATCTGAGTGTTTGGGTTGGCAGGGTCGAGGATGACCACCCCCAGATTGGCCTGACCAATTGATTGCGTCCAACTACCAAAGGATTCCTGTGGAACGCTTGCATGGAGGAAAACCGATTCCGAGCCACAAACATTTTGGTCTGCGCCGGCATTTGCCACATCGGCTGGGAGAAAACCCAAATTGACCAGAACCGTATCGGCATCAAAGTCGACACAAGCGCCCTGGGAAAGCGTCCAAACGAAAATATTTTGCCCCTCCAGGAGATTATTTGCATCCGTGGCAGCGGAAGTTGGATTTACGATGGAAGCCCCGCTTGGGGATGTCCATAAGCCGGTACTTCCCTCCGAAACAGTGGCATTCAATGTCACTGAATTGCCTGCACAAACATTTTGGTCCGTTCCCGCATTGGCTACTTCTGCTGGCAAAGCATTGATTTCCAGGGTAACATGTGTTGAGGCTTCGGCGGTACAGCCATTGAGAGACATCAAAACAAAATAATCGCCCGAAGCGGAAGGCTGCGCCGGGTCGATTACCAAAATGTTGGTATCGGTTGTGGCAATCGAGCTATTTGAGGGAACAAAAAACCACTCAAACGAAAGCATGTCATCGGGTGAAATAACGGGTAAATTGGTCGCGCTAAGGGTCACTTTTTCTCCTTGGCAAAAGAAGCCGCCGCCGGAAATAGAAGGAGAAGTTGGTCGGGGAGTTACGTAAACGGTGGTGGTGGAAGAGACAACATTACTGCATTGGTTGACCATGGCCACGGCAAAATAATCGCCAGAATCGGCGGGCGAAGCAATGGGGATGACCGGGTTCAGGAGGTTGGATGTGAATCCATTCGGGCCGAACCATTCGTAGGAGGCACCGGGAATCAATTCTACTGAAAGTTGTATCAATTCCCCTTCGCAGGCGGGCTGGTTCTGGCTGGTCGAATTGACCGCTTCCGGGGTAGTGGCATTGCCCACTACGAGAACCTCCTGCGCATTGGAGAGTCCGGTTGGGCAGCCGTCAACAAAGGCCGAAACCGTATATACCCCCGAATTAGCAGCAGTGGCCCCATTTATTAGAAAGTTGGGGCTGTTGGTTTCTGCCATAAGAATGTTTTCGAAACCGTTGTTGAAAAACCATTGATAAGTGACGGAGGAAGCATTGAAAGCCGTGGCGTTCAGGGTCAAGGTTTCGCCTTCGCAAATCACCACATTAGCGACGCTCAAAACGGGATTTTCGGTCGCACCCACCAAATTGACCGTGACTGATTGGGTGGCAGACAAACAACCTGCCCCAGACTCCAGGACCAAATTATAAATGCCTGAAATGTTTCCCGTATTTGGGATCACCACGGTGAACGCACTGTCGGCATCTACCGTATTGGTGAAACTAAAAGCATTCGGGCCGCTCCAGGTGTAGGTGATTGAACCAATTATTGGCGAAGCATTCGTCGCACTCAATACAACCTCCGCCTGATTGCAAAAAGTGCCGCCTCCGTTGAGGTTGGCAATGAGCGGCATTTGGTCCACCTCCACGGTTGTTGAAGCTGGGTTTATCGATTCGCAACCATTGACAACTATAGTCAACTCAAAAGTAGTCGTTTCATTCAGATTGAAAAGAACCGGATTTTGATCGGTTGACACGATGGCATTCGTCCCGGCAATCCGCCATTGATAGACCGCTCCTTGCACGAAGCCGCCCATCAACTGCACCTGCTCTCCCTGGCAAATTGGGCCGTTATTTGTTGCCGTAGCCAGGGGGAGTTCCTGGACATCTACCGCGATAGGCGGAGATAATTCCGACAAGCACCCATCGACGAAAACTTGTGCCCGGAAAGGAGAAACAGCAGCTGAATCGTTGGCGGGAATCGCCAGACTGGCTCCCGTTCCGATGAATTGATTGAGACCATTGAACCAGGAAATAGCAACCGTATCCCCCGTGTATTGTTGCTGGAGTATGAGTACAATTTGGTCGTTTTCACAAACCGGAGTCTTTGCGAAAAAGGTCGGTTGTTGTGGCTGGGGGAGGATGCCTGTTACTTCAATACTCGCAGATGTTTCGCAACCATTTTGGTTGAAAATAGAAAGGGTGTAAATGCCGTTTCCGGCAAATGAAATATTCGGAACGACCGGATTTTGAAGGTTGGAAGTGAATCCTCCTGGCCCTGTCCACTGAAAACTGCTATTTCCCGAACCCGTTCCAGGATT
>CAZJYF010000351.1:0-4747 GCA_964549665.1 uncultured Saprospiraceae bacterium | reverse complement strand
TCCTGCAAATCCTGATTCTGACGGATTAAAAACTAAATTTCATCCGCAAGAAAACAGCCTGCACGGGGCTTTTGTAGCCTTTGTCTTTATTGAAAACGAGTTGACCGATGAAATCCAGGTCCCAATTGTCGCTGAGAGAGTAGGTAAAAGTGGGGTTTATAAAAAGGGCATGGAGACGGGAAGGGCTGTAAATGATGGCCAAACCAGCATTCATCAGGGGATGCACCGGATAGAGGCCTTGCACATAAAAGGTGTATTTGTACGGGTAAAGATTTTTAGCCGTAAGCTCAAAAGTGAAGATTTCGGCGCTGTTGGCGGCAGTACCGTTGCTGTTGAACAAAAAACCACTGCTGAAGGAAAGGGAATTGGCAAAGACGTAATCGAAACCGAAGGTCGCTGCGAAACTGTTGGCTATTTGATCCTCCAGAGAAATAAAATAAGTAAACTCACCCTTGAAACCTGCATTTTTCAGATTCCCCGCCCAACCGCCTCCCAAGGCCAAGTCTCTCTTTACCAAACCCGCCAAAAGTTGGAAATCATAATCCCAGCGATTGAATTTCCACAATCCGGCGATGACGGTTTCGTCGAGATTGTCGAGCATTTTGGCTTTAGCTGCTATCTCTAAGCTAGAAGCTGTTCCGGTGTAGTATTTTACCCGAAGGGCATCAACCCCCGGGCGTTCTTCGTAATCGAAATCGACGAAGGAGAAGGCGTTAAAAATATCGTTCGGATTCCATAGCGTGTTGATTCCCCAATTGACCCGCTGGCGCCCCAATCGAAGCTCCCATTTATTTTTTGTGAAATCCAGAAACAAACGGTCCAGCATCGCCTGAAAGGCGACTCCTTTTTTGCTGGCCACTTCGTAGGAAAGGTCCCCAAAGTCATTGGCAGCGTCCAAATTAGCTTTGAAAGCGCCACCGAGTAATTCCAGAAATTGGACCTGGTCGCCCCAAAAAAAGCGGTTCCGCATTTCTGCCCTGAAGGTGAGTTGATCGTCGATAAACCACTTGAAATTCAGGCGGTTATGAATGAGGTTGTCCCGGAACAACTGCCCCGGAAGGAAAGTGCTGTTATCACTGAAAATCGTGAGCGATTGGAGGTCTTTGACATAACCGGAAAGGACCCAGCTTTTGGGTTTGTCATCCTGCCCCAAGAGCAGATTGGGGAGCAAAACAAATAGTAGAAAAAAGCGTAGGTTCATGATTATAGTATGTGAGCAATCTATACTTTCCAAGGGGTTGAAACCCCTTGTCCCCGCAACACAAGGGGTTGAAACCCCTTGGAAAAAAAGTGTCAATTATTTATGGTTGCCAATTTGAAATTGCAACTTCGGCGCTAATTTTCTTGCAGTACATCCGAAACAATTTGCCCGTCGTCCAGGGTAATCACGCGCTTTGCACGGTCAATCACCCGTTGGTCGTGGGTGGAAAAAACGAAGGTAATTTTTTCTTTGCGATTTAATTCGGCCATGATGTCGAGCAGGTTTGTAGTGGATTTGGAGTCGAGGTTGGCGGTGGGTTCGTCGGCGAGGACAAAGGCAGGTTTAGGGGCCAAGGCCCTTGCGACGGCCACCCGTTGTTGCTGCCCGCCCGAAAGTTGGGCCGGTCGTCTGTTTTTTTGTCCACTCAAACCAACCGCTTCCAAGAGTTCGTCGGTGCGGGCGATTCTTTCTTTTTTTGGACGCTTTTGCAACAGCATGACGAACTCCACGTTTTCTTCCGCCGTCAAAACGGGGATTAGGTTGTAGGCTTGGAAAACAAATCCGATTTTGTTTTTGCGAAAATCAATCAATTGGTTGTCAGATAGTTGGGAAATATCTTGACCTCCAACATCCACATAACCTGCTGTCGGTCGGTCTAAGCCGCCAATGATGTTCAACAAGGTCGTTTTACCAGAACCGGAAGGTCCTACGATTGCCGTAAATTCGCCCTCCTCGATTTCCAGGTCAATTCCCCGCAAGGCGTGGACGGGAATCGTTTTGGGGTTGTAAACCTTTTTTATTCCTTTCGTTTTTATGACTTTCATTTTAAAAAAAATTTCGATTTAAATCATGGTGATTTTGAAAACCGCCCGGATTTAACGGAACAAGTCTATTGTTTTCTAATGGCTTCTGCCGGCCTCAGCCCGATGGCTTTAAAGGCCGGATACAGGGAAGCCAATACCGCCGTTATCCCCACTGCCAAGGCAAGTTGAAGATAAAGTCCGCTTTCCGCTGTGGGGTAAATAATATGGGGCATCCCGAATTGTTTCATTCCCTGTTGGGAAAAAAAGAACAGATTCAGCCCTCTTTCTTTGAAGTATTGGACGGACAGGAACCCCAAAAACAAACCCACGGGCGATGCAATTAGGGATAGAAAGATGGTTTCGAGGACAACCATTAAAAATACCTTCAACTTGTTCATCCCAATCGCCATAATCATCCCCAACTCTCTTATCCGTTCCAGGACCGCCATCAGCATGCTGTTGATAATTCCAAATATCAGAGCAAGCATAAAGATGACCATGTAAATGGAAGCCATCATTTGAATTTGCGATTGAAACAGCTCCAATGCGGGAGAGATTTCTTTGTAGGTCTGCACCAAAAGTTCGGGCTGGGCTGATTGAATCAGTTGTTTGCAGGAATCGAGCAGTACAACATCTTCCAACTGCACCGCCACCTCGTGGGCGATGTCTTTCCCACCAAGCAAGCGATTCAGTTTTTTGCGAAGAACGAAAACCTCACTTTCATCGTAAATATTATTGCTTGTATCGAAGAGTCCGACGATTCTGAAAGCCCCGGCGGTAATGTTTCCGTCCAAATCCTGAAAGGTGAGGACCACTTTTGAACGCAATTTGACACCCAATTTTCCGGCAAGTCGTTGGCTGATAATCAAGGGGTTGCGCTTTTTCCCATTGAAATAATCTCCTCCCACCATCTTTTCAGACAGGGAGGTTACTTTCCGCTCTGATGCGGGGTCGATGCCATTGACCTGAACGCCTCTGGCTCCTTTGCCGGAGGATATCATCGCATTGGTTAAAGACCGGAGAGCGGCAGCTTTTACCCCTTTTATTTCTTCAATCGTAGCCAAAGTACGGCTTGCATTTGGGAGAAAAAATCGGCTTTCCTTGTCTTTCATAAAATCCGGCTGGTGCACCTGAATATGGGAAATAGAATTCTGAATCGAACTGTTTACATAGCCGTTGACCATGCCAGTGACGAGGCTGATTAGAAAAATGACCGACCACACCCCAACCGTAATCGCCCCGAGAATCACGAAACTGCGGGTCCGGTTTCTCCAAATGTTGCGCCAGCTAATGATGAATAACATTTTTAGAAATTTTGAAATTTCTCATGTCAGAATCAGGATTTGCAGGGTTTTTGAATTTTCAGGATTCCAAGATGGAAGGCATTTTGAAAATGTTTTAACATCCGTATGTACCATCCGCACCTAATTTTGTGGGCTTTCCCAATTTAGAATCCTGCAAACCCTGACTCTGACCATTCATTTTTTTTGCAAATAATTGAAAGTGAAACTCTTTCAAAACCGTCGATTGCAAACTGTCCTACTCCCGCATGGCTTCCACCGGTTGGAGGTTTTTGATTTTCCATATCGGGTAAATGGCTAAAACGGAAGTGATGGCAACCACCAACACCGCCTGCCAAAAAAATAGTTGCCATTCCAGAGCTGCCGGCAGAAGCGGGTCGAAGCCCCACTTGGCATAGACCTGGGTAATATCTTTTGAAAAATTGGACAAATCGATAGGATTCAGGTGGAAATAATAAACCACCGGCAGGCTGCCGAGTATGCCCAACAATGCCCCCAATAGCCCCAGGAAAATGACTTCCATCCAAACAGTGAAACCAAGGAGCATCCGGTTCATTCCGATAGACACCAAAACGCCGAATTCAAACGAGCGTTCTTTGGTCATCATCAAAATGGTACCGAAGATGCCAAAGGTGATGATGATATAAAGAATGATGAGGAACAAGTAATTTCCGGCAGCATCGGTTTTTTGTGCTTCGAGCAAATCGGGCAGCATCTCCTGCCAGCCCAATACTTCATAATCGTCGCTACCCAACCGGTCCTTTACTGCCCTGATGACTTTCTTGCCGGCTTCTTTGTCTTTGATTTTTAAAGCTAGGGAAGTAATCAGGTTCTCTGCCCCGAAAAACCGTTGTGCAACCTTCAGCGGGAGGTAAACCATTTGTTTGTTCAGATCTGGAGAGGCGAATTTGACCAGCCCGACTACCGGATATTTTCCGGCGGCATTTACGCCGTGATAGCCCTGACTGATGAGCACCAAGGTGTCGCCCAAACTGATTTTCAACAAATTCGCCAAGCCTTCGGCGAGCAAAACGGTTTCTTCTTCCTCTTCAAAATAGCGCCCCTCCACCACGCGTCCCCGAAGTCCGGACAAATTGTTTTCCGAAGATGGGTTGGTTCCAATGAGCAACACGCCCCTCGTATTCACCCCGTAAGAAGCCAAAGCAAAAGACTCCAACCGGGGCACCATTCCCTCCAATTTTGATACCTGCTGGGGCAACTTTTTAATCTCCTCGTTCATTTGGAAGGCTTTCTCAATTGACTGCTCGTCCCAAAAGCCCTTTTGGTGAATTTGAGCGTAGCCAAAATAAAAATTGACCACATTGTCCAACATCCGTATCCAAGCCCCTTTCTGCACCGAATTCATGAAGACGGAGAAAAATACGGCGAAGAAAATGGAAGCCAGCGTGATAAAGGTGCGGCGTTTATTTCGCCAGATATTG
>CAZJYF010000350.1:3644-4752 GCA_964549665.1 uncultured Saprospiraceae bacterium | reverse complement strand
GCCTTTTTCCAATACCGGCGGGCAATGGATGTCCATTCCTCGCTGATATCGCAGGCGATGATTTGACCGTTTTCCGGCAGGGCCAATGCCACACTCAGCGCACTGTAACCGGTAAAAACGCCCACCTCCAAGCAACGCTTCGCGCCGATAAGTTTGGCAAGGAAACCCATGAACTGTCCTTGTTCAGGGGAGATTTGCATGATGCACATCTCCAATTTGGCGGTTTCCGTCCGAAGTTCCTTCAAAATTATTGGTTCTCGCAAAGAGACGGAAAGCATGTATTCGTAGAGTTCTTGTGTGAGAGGAGAGGTTTGAGTGGACATGGTCATTTTTTTATTTTGGAAACATCCGAAGGTAGCCATTATTTGTCATCCGGGAAAGATTTTGGATGATGTTTGCCGGCTTTATTTTTGAAAAAAATTATTCCCTACCTTTGCGAATTATTTTTTTGACTGCAATGGGTTTTAGGAAAATCGCAAATCCGAAATCAACATGAATATTTCACTTAATTGGCTCAAAGATTATCTCGACATCGACTTGACACCAGAAGAAATCTCCGAGATTTTGACGGACATAGGGTTGGAGGTGGAAGGGATGGAAGAAATAGAAAGCATCAAAGGAGGCTTGGAAGGTCTCGTGGTTGGCTATGTGGAAGAATGCTGGAAACATCCGAATGCCGATAAACTTTCCCTCACCAAAGTACAAATTGGCAATGGCGAAGGCGAATTGCAAATTGTTTGCGGCGCGCCCAACGTAGCTGCCGGGCAAAAGGTTGTCGTCGCTACCGTCGGCACGACTCTTTACCCGCAGGATGGCGAACCATGGACCATCAAAAAAGGAAAAATTAGGGGAGAGTTGTCGGAAGGAATGATATGCGCCGAAGATGAATTGGGTATTGGCGACGACCACAGCGGCATCATCGTCTTGCCGGAAGAAATTCCGGTCGGCACCCTGGCCAAGGACTACTTCAAGGTCGAAAAAGACGTCGTTTACGAAATAGGCCTGACCCCCAACCGTTCGGATGCGACTTCCCATTTAGGCGTTGCGAAAGATTTGGCAGCAGCTTTGAAAATCAATCACGGGCATTCGGGCAAGGTCGAGATACCGT
>CAZJYF010000350.1:0-3544 GCA_964549665.1 uncultured Saprospiraceae bacterium | reverse complement strand
TTGGCAGCAGCTTTGAAAATCAATCACGGGCATTCGGGCAAGGTCGAGATACCGTCGGTGGCGGATTTCAAAATCGACAATCGGGATTTGCCAATCGAGGTGATGGTTGAAAACGGAGAAGCCTGCCCTCGCTATGCCGGGCTTTCAATTAAAGGGGTGACCATAAAAGAATCGCCGGATTGGCTGAAGAATAAACTCCGTGCGATTGGTGTCCGCCCGATTTCCAACATCGTTGACATCACCAACTTCATTTTGCACGAACTAGGACAGCCCTTGCACGCCTTTGATTTGGACAAAATTACCGGGGGCACAATCCGGGTAAAAACCTTGCCGAAAGGCGCCAAATTCAATTCTTTGGATGAGCAGGAACGCAGCCTTTCCGAGGAGGATTTGATGATTTGCGACGGCGAATCGAAGGCGATGTGTATCGGCGGCGTGTTCGGCGGCATCAAATCCGGGGTAAAAGAAACGACCAAAAACATCTTTCTGGAATCTGCCCATTTCAACCCAAAATGGATTCGGCGCAGCAGCACCCGGCACAATTTGCGCACCGACGCAGCCATCGTATTTGAAAAGGGCAGCGACCCGAATATTTGCGTTTTTGCCTTGAAACGGGCCGCCCTGCTGATGGCGGAATTGGCAGGGGGCGAAATCGCTTCCGAAGTGGTGGATGTTTATCCAAATCCCATCGAACCCAAGCTGGTCGAAGTCCGTTACGAGTACGTCAATCGCCTCATTGGAGTAGCTATTCCAAAGGATGAAGTCCATGAAATTCTCTCGGCCATGGAAATGGAAATAGTAAGTGAAACGGACGATGCCTTCACGGTAGCAGTGCCTACCAACAAGTTCGATGTGACCCGTCCTGCCGACGTCATTGAAGAGATTTTGCGCATTTACGGCTTGAACAAGGTGCCTCTACCGGCTCAAATCAGAAGCGCCATTACCTTGAGCCAACGACCCGACCCCCGGGAAGTTTTCAACGCCGTCGGAGAACAACTTTCCGCGCATGGATTCAATGAAATCATGGCAGTATCCCTTTCCGAATCGAGGTACTACCAAGAAATACTGCCGCAGGAGGAACGGGATTTGGTTTTTGTAAACAATACATCCAACGTCCATTTGGACATCTTGCGCCCAAGTATGTTGTTCAGCGGTTTGGAGGTAATTCTTCGCAATCAGAACCGCCAACAAGGAGATTTGAAATTATTTGAATTTGGAAAAACCTATCGCCAAGAAGAAGATGGTGGTTTCGACGAAAGCCAACACCTGACGCTCTTCCTCAGCGGGCAACGTTTGCAGGAGAGTTGGTTGAATGAGCCCAAGAAGGTTGTTGATTATTTCAGTTTGAAATCTTTTGTTGGCAATGTTTTGAAGCGACTTGGCATATCGGGCTTTCAGGAGACAGCTTTAAATTCGGAGGTGTTTTCGTACGGAATGAAATATCATCGCGGGCAACAACTCTTGGTTGAATTCGGCAAAGTGCAGCAAAATATTTTAAAAAAGATGGACATTCGCAATGAAGTCTTTTTTGCAGATTTCAATTGGGATGCCCTTTTGAAGGCATTGAAAAAGCATAAAATTCAATTTGCCGAATTGAACAAATTTCCGACCATTCGACGAGATTTGGCTCTTGTAATTGATAATTCCGTAAAATTTGGTGATATTGTGGCGCTTGCCAAAAAGGCAGGGAAGAAAATTTTGAAAGACATCAATTTATTTGACGTGTACGAAAATGAGGAGCAGTTGGGAAAAGGTAAAAAATCCTGCGCTGTTAGTTTTCTGTTTGAAGACCCCACCAAAACCCTGAAAGACAAAGAGGTAGATAAAGTAGTGAATAATTTGATACGGGAATACGAGGGCAAGCTAGGGGCGATGATTCGGCGGTAAATTTTTGAGATTTAAAATCCCGAGAGATTCCCCGATTTTAGTTGGGACAGTTTCGGACCTTTGTAAAATTTTAAATGTAACGCCTTTACATTTTGAACTTTACATTCCATTATGAATTTAAGCAATCAAATTGACAAAATAGAACAAAAAGTGCGGCAATTGGCTGCGATGATGGAAGATTTCAGGCAGCAAAATGTGGCGCTTTTTGATGAGAATACACAATTAAAAACCGAGCTTAAATCCGAACGGGAAAAAGCAGGTGAATTGATAACCAAATTAACCCAAACTCAGCGAGCATTAGAGGTTAAGAGGAAGGAAGAACCGGAAAGTACTAAAAAGTTGCGGAAGCAAATGGACCAATACATCCTGGAAATTGATGATTGTATTGAGTGGTTACAAAACGCATAGGATATGGAAGAACAGGACATGAAGCAGTTGACTTTCATAATTGCAGGGCGGCCATATCCTCTGAAAATAAAAGCGAATGATGAACCTGTAATCCGAAAAATCATCAAAGAAGTCAATGAAAAAATAAACCGGTTTCAATTGACTTACCCCAACAGGGATAAACAGGATTGCCTTTCGATGTCCGTATTAGCATACGCCGTCGATTTACATAAAGCAAATTCAAGGGGCAGAGCCACTCAAAATATTGACGACCCGCAACTTTCCGAAAAGCTTTCCAAACTCGAAGAACTCCTCGACGGAATTCTGGAGTAGCCTTCCACTTTCACACTTTCTTCTCGCTGTGACAAAGTTGTCTCAAAATACTTTTCGAGACATCAAATCAAATCGATTTACTAGACCTTTGCGTTTTAGTAAATTTTAATTCAACGAATTGGATTTACTGAATTGTGAATATTTAGCAATTCGAGTCTTTCTTTATCATCATATAAAATTGAAACGACATGGAAATAGGAATTGAATTTGGAATTGGTTTAGCCGTTGGTGCGATCATTGGATTTCTCATCGTATTCGTAATCATTAAAAAGCAAAGCCGGTCGAGAATCGAGGAGATGAATGCCAAAGCCGACCAAGAGGTCAAAGAGGCCCGCCTGACCGCTAAACGGGTGGTGCGAGAAGCCCAAGAGAAAGCGAATAATATTATTGGGGGCGCCGAAAAGAAGCACGAACAAATCAAAAAACGAAAAATTCAGGAAGCGAAAGACCGTTTTATCCGGCTAAGAGCAGAATATGAAAAGGAAAAAGCGGAGAATTTGGTTGATTTAAAAGAGCGGGAAATAGAGGTGAAAAGCATGGAAAAAGATCTGCAACAAAAAGAAGAAAAAATTCAAGACAAACTTAGTGCCTTGAATGAACAGATAGCAGATATCGAACAGCGGGAGGCTGAAGAGAAGGCTGTTCGAGAAAACCTCGAAAAGCAATTGCGGATTGTTGCAAAGAAAAAAGAGGAACTCAATGCTGCAAATGAGGAACGCATTAAAGCCCTCGAAAACATAGCCAAATTGAGTGAAGCAGAAGCGAAAGAACATTTGTTGGAGGCGGTGAAAGCTAAGGCAGAAACGGACGCCATGGCGTTGATAAAAAATGTGGTTTCACAGGCCAAAGTAACAGCCAACAAAGATGCGAAAAAGATTATCATTCAAACCATTCAACGGATGGCGGCAGAATACACCATCGAAAATACCGTCTCCGT
>CAZJYF010000349.1:0-4754 GCA_964549665.1 uncultured Saprospiraceae bacterium | reverse complement strand
ATTCCACGTTTTGGGAATTGACATCGAAGGCAACGACCTCAAATCCCTTGCTTTTAAGATTCAAGGATAAATTGAATCCCATTTTTCCTAAACCGACGAGTCCTATTTTTTTTATCATATTCTTAGGTTAGATGGTTTGATGGTTTGGCGGTATGAGGGTGTGGCGGTGTGGCGGTGTAATAATGGGCAATCTGGTTAAGCCCAAAATAGATCGTAAAATTTGGACGGAAATCAAACTCCTCACCCAGTCTAACCTTTCACACCGTCACACCGTCATACCGTCATACCGTCATACCACCACGCCTTCACACAAACAAATCCAAAATTAGACAACCTGCCAAGCCCAATACAGAGACAATCGTTTCCATGGCCGTCCACGACTTGAAAGTTTCCAAAATGGAAAGGTTGAAATATTCTTTGAACAGCCAAAAGCCGGTGTCGTTCACCTGTGAACAAGTCAAACTACCAGCACCGGTAGCGAGTACCAATAATTCGGGGCTGACACCCGTTTGGCTTACCAAAGGAACGGCGATGCCCGCCGCGGTGAGGGCAGCTACGGTAGCAGAACCGAGGGCGATGCGCAAGGCTGCGGCGATACTCCAAGCCATTATTAAAGGCGAAATATTCGAGTCTTTCATTAGGCTAACGATGTAGTCGCTGATGCCACTATCAATCAGAACTTGCTTGAAAGCGCCGCCTCCGGCAACGATTAGCATGATCATGGCGATGGCTTTTACCGAATTGGTGAGGCTTTCCATTATCTCCTGCAAAGATTTTCCCATTCGAATGCCGAGGGTGTAAATGGCTATCCAAACGGCGATGAACAGCGCCATGACCGGGTCACCGACGAAATCAATTATTTTGTAAACAAGGCTTTCCGGGGGTAGGCTCAATTTGGAAAAAGCCGCTAAAGCCATCAACAAAACGGGTACTAAACCCGTCAAAACTCCGACCCAAAAAGAGGGCAATTTATCGGGTGGAATTTCCTTTAATTTGAATAGTTCTTTTGGAGGCTTGGTTTTAATTTTTTTAAAAGTACTGCCAAAAATAGGACCTGCAATAACGACGGTCGGCACGGCCAAAATGAGCCCGTACAGAAGGGTCAGGTTGATATCGGCGCCATAAAATTCGACGATGGCAGTGGGGGCGGGATGTGGCGGCAGGAATCCGTGCGTTACCGAAAGCGAGGCTATCATCGGGATGCCCACATAGAGCAGCGGCAATCTCGTCGTGGCCGCTACGGCAAAAATGATGGGAATCAGCATCAAAAATCCGACGGTGTAAAATAAAGGAATGCCCACGATGAAGCCGGTCAGCATCATTGCCCACTGAACCCTTTTAATGCCGAAGAGGTCAATTAATCGCTTCGTAATCGTTTGGGCAGCGCCGCTTTCTGCAATCAATGCGCCCAACATCGCACCAAAACCCAAAATCAAGGCTAAATAACCAAGCGTACTCCCGACCCCCGATTGGATAGACTTCACTACTTCTTTCACCGGCATACCGATGGCAACCCCGACACCTAAGGCAACTAGAATCAAAGCCAAAAAGGCGTTGACCCGATAAACCATGATGAGCAAAAGAAGGACGAGAATTCCGATAGCGACGATGAGTAACGGCATGGCAGAAGTGGTTGGTTTTGAGCGCTTAATTGGGCATTTTCTTCCGGTAAAAAACGTCTCTTTTTTGAGGATACTTCGTTTGCAAAACAGTCACGTCCGCACGGATGCTCCTGTTTTTCCGCCTTGTCTCATCAAAAAATGAACTGTTTTTCCCTCAAAACCAAATGCCCAATTAAGCGCTCAACGAACGCCCAAAGTAGCAATTTTATCAAAATCTGCTTTCAACTTTGGATAAAGACCCCGAAAAATGTCAAAATATTGCTGGTAAACTGAATGTTTCTCTTTGTTTGGCACAACTGTTTTTTGGATTTTTATCATCGTCCTTGCTTCTTCAAAAGTATCGATGAGGTTCAAAGCCTTCATTCCAAGGATCGCTGCCCCGAAGGCGGAAGCTTCTTCCGTTTCTAAAATAAAAACTTCTTTTCCAAAAATGTCAGCCATCATTTGCATCATAAAATCCATTTGCGCCAAGCCTCCATTTGCATAAATCCGCTCCATTTTCCCGGCTGCTTCTTCCAATGCCTGCCCGATTTGAAAAATATTGAAAAGGATGCCTTCGAGAACCGCCCGGTGAAAATGCGCTTTGGTGTGCTGACTAGAAATGCCAAAGAAAATGCCTTTTGCATCAGCATCCCAAAGAGGCGCGCGTTCGCCTGTAAGATAAGGCAGAAAGAGCAGCCCTTCCGAACCGGGGGGTATCTTTTCCAAGTCTTTTGCTTTTTTCAGGATTTCTTTTTTTGATAAATTCTTTTCATAAAATTGTTTCAAAAACCATTGATACACAATGCCTCCGTTGTTGGTCGCGCCGCCGGAAACGAAGATTTTTTCGGTGAGAAGATAGTTGAAAAGGCGCTCTTGTTCGTCATAAATTACTTTCGTGGAAGTCATTCGGACAGCAGCACTCGTGCCAATCGTGACGACGGCCTCGCCCTCTTTCAAAGCCAAAGCCCCCAAATTGGCGAGGCAGCCATCGCCCGCACCGATGATGAAAGGCGTTTTAGGAGAAATTTTTAGGTAGTCGGCAAATTCCTTTTTTAGGGCGGGAAGCAAAAAAGTCGGCGGAACGGGTTTTGACAAATGAGGCACCTCGATGCCTGCGAAATGAAGTGCCGGGGCAAACCATTCCAAGTTGGAATTGTCGAACATTGCCGTTGCCGAAGCGACGGAATAATCGACCAAAAACGCCCCGAAAAGGTGGAAGAGGATGTATTCTTTGATGGAAATGAATTTGACCGTTCGCCGAAAAATTTCGGGTTGTCTGTCCCGAATCCAGGCGATTTTGCAAAGTGGGGTCATCGGATGGATGGGCGTGCCGGTATTTTTGTAAATCGCTGTGCCCAGGTCGCTTCCTTTCAATTTAAAGGCATAATCCCGGCTTCGGTTGTCTGCCCAAATCAGGCAGTTGGTGAGTGGGTTCCCCTTTTCGTCCACCGCAAGAATGCTGTGCAATACACTGCTGAAACTAATGCCCAGCAGCTTTCCGTCAAGCGCCCGAACCAACTCTTTCAAAGTGGTCAAAACGGTTTCAAATAGCAGTTCGCAGTTTTGTTCCTTAAATCCTTGGTGGGGACTTTCGATGGGGTAGCGGACGCTTTTTTTTAATAAAAAGGCACCTTTTGTGGAAAAGGCCACCGCTTTGGTGCTAGAGGTACCAATGTCAATTCCGACGAGGTATTCCAATGTTTTGCAGGTTTGAATTCGGCTATTTATTTTTTAGTGCGGCAAGAAATACCATCACCCAACCGGCCATAAAAAACACCCCTCCGATAGGGGTGATGGGACCCAATACGCCTTGAAAACTATCCAAACCGAGGAGGTCTTTGCAGGCAAGCAAATAGATGGAACCCGAAAAAAATAGCACCCCCGCCGTGAAAAGGCGCCCAGCCCATCGAAGCTGTTTGCCGGAGAACTGAGGGCAAAGGATAGCCACGATTAAAATGGCGAAGGCGTGGTAAAATTGATAGCGAACGCCCGTTTGGTAGATTTCAATTTGGTGTTTCGTGAGTTGCCCCTGCAATCCGTGCGCCCCAAAAGCGCCGAGGAGGACAGCCAAGAGGGCAAGCAGGCTTCCTATCAGAAGAAATTGTCTTTGCATGGTTGCTGTTTTAGAAAATGGTCCACGTTTACTAAACTTCCCAAGTTTAGTAAACGTAAATCGTAAAATTTTTATAACTCAATTCCGTTTTTCTGAATTTCATGTGCAAACGGATTTTTGGAATTAAAATCTTTTTCCAAAATGGGATGTGGTTCAATTCGAAGGTCAATATTTCGTCTAATTCGCATCAAAAGCATTTGGCTTGAGAAAAAGTCGTCCATTTTTCCGACAACCAAGGCAATGTCAATATCGCTTTCTTCCCGTTCCTGCCCCTTGGCATAGGAGCCAAATAAATAGGCTTTTTTCAATTCTAATTCGGCGGGAACTTGAGCGATGTATTTTTTTGCTGTTTTTATAATTGATTGATTAACCATTTCCTTAAGATTTCAATTCTATTATTCTCCTGAACTCCCGAACCCCAACTCACTCAATCTGCCAATCAATGCTTTCCTTCCCCTGCGAAAGGAGGTACTCGTTGGCTTCTGAAAAATGACGACTGCCAAAGAAAGCACCTTTTGCCATCGGGGAAGGGTGTGCCGCTTCCAAAATCAGGTGTTTGAAGGGGTCAATCAGGCTGCTTTTTTTTCTGGCGAAGGCGCCCCACAGCATGAAAACCAAGCCTTCTCGTTCTTCCGATAATTTACGAATGACCGAATCGGTAAAAAGCTGCCACCCGATTTCCCGGTGGGAAGCCGGGCGGTTTTTCTCCACCGTCAGCATGGCATTTAACAGAAACACGCCCTGTTGCGCCCATTTGGTGAGGTCGCCGTGATTGGGAACGGAACAGCCCAAATCGGTTTTCAATTCCTTGTAAATATTTTGCAAAGAAGGCGGCGTCCTTTTGCCTTTGGGAACGGAAAAACATAGCCCCATGGCCTCGCCGGGGTTGTGATAGGGGTCTTGTCCCAAAACGACTACTTTCACATTTGGAAAAGGAGTGGTATTGAAGGCATTGAAAATCAACGGTCCGGGTGGGTAGATAACTTTGCCCGTAGCTTTTTCTTTCTTCAAAAAAATGGCAATTTTTTGAAAATACG
>CAZJYF010000348.1:0-4769 GCA_964549665.1 uncultured Saprospiraceae bacterium | reverse complement strand
CATGACGAACACCAAAATCACCGACCCGGAAGAATTGGAACTGCGCTACCCCCTGCAGTTGCACCGCTTCGCCATCCGCCAAAATTCGGGAGGCAAAGGCAGGTGGAACGGCGGCGACGGCATCCTCCGCGAAATAGAATTTCTGGCAGAAGTCGAGATGACCCTGATTTCGCAGCACCGCGCAGTGCCGCCCTACGGCGCGCAGGGCGGGGCGGCAGGAAAGTGCGGCAAGCAGTATATCCTCCGCGCAAACGGAAAACGGGAAACCCTCGATGGTGTGGATAGCCGCAAACTTTTTCCCGGCGATAGGGTGGTGATTGAAACGCCGGGGGGTGGGGGTTGGGGGGAGGTTTGATAGACCAGCATTTTGAATTTTGCTAGTTGTCGTGCTTCATTTAGACTCTTGCTTTTGGGACAATTTATTAAACCTTGCCACGGAATCTATCCGAACTTCAATTTCGCCAATGCTCTTGATTTACTATGTTTTATGTTTTCAATTAACTACACTTTGTGTAGCTTTGTGCGAATATAATGAATATAGACAAGTCCCCATATAATTATCTATCCGATTACCTTGTCGAGGTTCAGTCGAAAGGACGGTTTGCAATAACATTGGAAGAACTCAAAAGTCAATTTGATGTTTCTGAAAAGGCTTTGCTACAGAATATTTATCGCCTGAAAAATAAAAATCAAATTGCCCAGGTTCGAAAGGAGTTTTATGCCATAATTCCTCCTCAATACTCGAACAGGGGTATGTTGCCTCCTACCCTTTTCATTAACGACATGATGAAATTCCTCGGCAAGGAATATTATGTCGGGCTTTTTTCGGCGGCAGCTTTGCTTGGGGCAGGCCATCAGCAACCGATGGAATTTCAGGTAATGACAAAAAAAACGCCTTTGCGAAGGATCATGAATCCAAAAATCACCATTCGCTTTTTCACTAAAAGCGATTGGGATGAAAATCAAATTATTGAAAAGAAAACAGAAGCGGGCTACATCAACGTTTCAACACCCGAATTGACGGCATTTGACCTGGTTTACTTTCATAAAAAAATAGGTGGGTTAAACCGCATTATCCCAATACTCGAAGACTTATCAGAAACCATCAATCCATCTCTTATTGCAAGGACATCTAAAAACCAAAAGACTCCAACAATTCAGCGGCTTGGTTACCTGCTCGACAAAATAGGAATGGAAAAGCTCGCTAATTCTCTTTACAAGACAATTAAAAAGGAAAAAATTAAGGAAATCCCTCTATCACTCGCTCATTCCAATAGATTGGGCCATGTAGATAAACGATGGAAAGCAATCATCAACACCGAACTTGATTATTGAATGGTACCGAGGCGATACATCGAAGAATGGAAAGAATTTGCCCCTTGGCCGGAAAACGCGCAGGTGGAACAAGACCTCGTGATTGAGAAGGCTTTGGCTCAATTATTTTCCGACCCTTTTTTGAGAGAACGATTGGCTTTAAGGGGAGGAACCGCCTTGCATAAGATTTTTCTTAAACCACAAGTAAGGTATTCAGAAGACATTGACCTCGTACAAATTAAAGCGGAACCCATCAAAGATACCTTGACTGTCTTAAGAAAACAGCTCGACATTCTTGGAAAACCCGTCGTGAAACAAAAAGCCAATAACAACACCTTGGTTTTCCGATTCGAGTCCGAAATTCCACCGGTTATTAAGCTCCGATTGAAAATTGAAATCAATTGTCGCGAACATTTCACCGTACTTGGATACAAAGAGATAGAACATCCGATTGAGAATAGTTGGTTTGATGGAACTTGCAATCTCATATCTTTTGAGGTGGAAGAAATGTTGGGCACCAAACTACGTGCTCTTTATCAGCGAAAAAAAGGGCGCGACCTTTTTGACTTGTATTATGCCCTCACCCACTTGGATTTAGATACAGACAAACTTGTAAAATGCTACAGGGAATACATGGCCTCTTCGGTGAAAAAACCGCCAACACAAAAGCAGTTTCTCTTGAACATGGAGCAAAAGCTGGATGATCCGGACTTTGAAGGAGACCTATACGCCTTGCTGCAACCCGGCACAGTATACGACCAAGCCAATGCCTATGAATTCGTTAGAACGGAACTGATTGAAAGAATATAAATTCAAAACATAATGAACGATACAACTCCTGAAAAAAGACAGCCTCTTCAACACAGATTGTGGGTGGCAATACGGAGGTCAGTCAGCGATTGGTAGATACGCTGCTCAAAGCCTTTGGACTCGCCGCCTGTAGTCAGGGCACGATGAACAATTTCTTGTTCGGAAACGACCACTTTGGCTACTACGAAACCATCGGCGGCGGCGCGGGTGCGGGGGCCGGCTTTGACGGCAGGTCCGCCGTACATCAGCGCATGACGAACACCAAAATCACCGACCCGGAAGAATTGGAACTGCGCTACCCCCTGCAGTTGCACCGCTTCGCCATCCGCCAAAATTCGGGAGGCAAAGGCAGGTGGAACGGCGGCGACGGCATCCTCCGCGAAATAGAATTTCTGGCAGAAGTCGAGATGACCCTGATTTCGCAGCACCGCGCAGTGCCGCCCTACGGCGCGCAGGGCGGGGCGGCAGGAAAGTGCGGCAAGCAGTATATCCTCCGCGCAAACGGAAAACGGGAAACCCTCGATGGTGTGGATAGCCGCAAACTTTTTCCCGGCGATAGGGTGGTGATTGAAACGCCGGGGGGTGGGGGTTGGGGGGAGGTTTGATAGACCAGCATTTTGAATTTTGTTTGTGGTAACGCCTTAGGAACAGTGACATTGTAGAGAGAAAAGGAGGGCAAAAAAAGAAGCAAAGCCCTCCATTCACATTTTTTTAATTTCTGTCAATGCACATTTTGCACATCCGAAAAAATCGGGAAGGGCTAAATATTCACTGCCCATCTAATTTCAAAAATTTGCCAGTATATTTTTTTACTGACGTTTTTTTGATTTCTAATATTCGCCAGAATTATGTATTTTTGGCACAAATTTGATTTTAAATGCCAAAGATTATCGAAAATAAACTCATAGAAAAATTTAGGGATAGGGACTCATTTACCCGGGAAGAGCTGTTTAACTTCTACCGTTATTTCGAACCTGACCTTAAGGAGGGAACTTTTGGTTGGCGTATCTATGACCTTAAGAACAAAAATATCATCAAACCTTTAAAAAGAGGACTTTACACTATTTCTTCCAAACCAAAGTACAAGCCGGTAATCGCTTCCGAACTTCTTAAACTTTCTAAAATGATACTTGAAAAATTCGATGAGGTAAAGTATTGCATTTGGGACACTGAATGGTTGAACGAGTTTACACAGCATCAGGCTACTAAGCGCATTTTGATAATAGAGATCGAAAAAGAATTTGTTGCATCTCTTTTTTACCATCTTAAGGATCATTATAATCATGAGCTTTATCTCAACCCGGATGAAAAAGCGATCGACTTTTACATATCCGAGAGTAACGGCCCGGTAATTATTAAAAAACTGGTCACTCGATCTCCGATTGAAAGAAGGACAGATAATAAGGTGAAGCTAAACACTCCGCTGCTTGAGAAAATACTGGTAGACCTTTATGCCGAGAAAAAGCTATTTTACTTCTATCAGGGGTCTGAACTTAGGCAGATTTATAAAAATGCCATTTACCATTACGCGATAAATTTCACCAAGCTATTTAGTTACGCGAAAAGGAGAGAAAAAGAAACCGGGATTAAGTCCTTTTTAGTGAGTAATATGGACTATTTAATAAAAGATATTATTGATGATTAGCGAGAAGTGTTTCACATCTGAGTGGATAGCGTCTTTTAAAAAATTTAAGAAATACAGAGCAATCCAAACCAACATTCTGGAAAAGATGATCTATGCCTTGCATTTACTCGAACAACTAAAAATCCACGGACTTAACTTTGTCTTCAAAGGAGGCACAAGCCTGGTTCTTTTACTTGAAGAGGATAATCGTTTTTCAATTGATATTGACATAATCTGTACAACAGAAAGAGAGCAACTTGAAGATATTCTAAACCAAGTCGTTGAAAACTCAGAATTCACTTCTGTTACTATTGATGACAGAAGAAGTTATAAACCGGGCGTTCCCAAAGCACATTACTCCTTTGAATTTGAATCCGTATTCAATACCATAGTTCCTGGTAAAATATTGCTTGATGTGCTGGTTGAAAACCCGATCTATCCCGAGCTTGTAGAATGTGCAGTTCGATCCAAATGGATTGAAACTGACGAGATTGTTTTGGTTAAAACCCCTTCGATAGATGTAATTATAGGAGATAAACTGACTGCTTTCGCCCCCAACACCATAGGGGTTCCATACTTCAAGGGAGATGAAATTTTTGCCATGGAAATATGCAAACAACTCTTTGACCTGAGCAGGCTGTTTGACCGCATATCAAATTTGGTGATGGTTGCAAAGAGCTTTTATGCACATGCTGAACAAGAAATTGCATTTCGCAATAAAGGTGATATTGGAAAGGGGAATGATATAACACCTGAAGTAGTTCTTCGGGATACAATCGCAACTTGTCTTTTGATTACAAAAAGAGATTTGAATAAAGAAGAACCGGAAAAATCGCACTTTAAGCTATTGCAGAATGGTATAAAAGCCTTTGGTACGGGATACCTTATGAGCGGAAACTTTAGAATTGAAGATGCAGTAATCGAGATCGGAAGAGCACACGTCTGACACCCACCCCCCCCGGAGCACCCCCCACCCCCCCCCCCCCCCGCCCCCACCCCCCCCCCCCCCCCCCCCCCCCCC
>CAZJYF010000347.1:0-4796 GCA_964549665.1 uncultured Saprospiraceae bacterium | reverse complement strand
TTTTCGGCAAAAGCCGACACCACCAACCTGAAAATTAAAGCATTCGATACGGATGCCATCGCCCTGCGAACGACCAACCTCAACGGCATCGTGGACTTTGATGAAAAAATGGGGCACTTTCGCGCCAATGAGCAATTTGCCACCACCTTGCTTCCCTACAACGAATACGAAACTTCCTTCAACGAATTCGATTGGAATATGGAAGAGGATGCCGTGAATTTCAAATCGGATGAAGGGGAATTGGGCAGCTTCCTGTCTGTCCATCCCGACCAGGATTCTTTGCGTTTTCAGGGAAAGACAGCCTATTACGACTTGAAAACCAATCTCCTGGAAATAGGTGGCGTTCCCCACATTATTTCCTCGGATGCCTACATCTACACACAGGATGGCAAGGTGGAAATCCAACCGGGTGGGGTCATGTCTGATTTGAAAAACGCCAAAATTGTAGCCGACACAAGCAGTAAATACCACGTTATCAACCGGGCGACGGTTCGGGTTTTGGGTAGAAAAGAATACCGGGCCAGTGGCTTTTACGAATACAATTTGGCCGACAAAAAACAGGAGATAGAATTTGCCGACATCGCGGGCACCCGGGTGGGTAAAGGCGCGCGTTCAAAGAAAAGGTCGGTTACCCGCGCCATTGGGGAAGTAAAAGAAAAAGACCATTTTTACATCGATTACCGGACATTGTTTCAGGGAACTATCAGTTTGAGTTCTGAAAAGAAAAACCTCAAATTTAACGGATTTGCCCGCTTGGATTCGGAAAAATTGCCCGGCAACAATTGGTTCAGCGTAAAATTTGAAGGAGACAAAAATGACCTCGCCCTCCAATACGAGGTTCCCAAAAGTTTTGAAGGCGAGCGCATCCGGACGGGTTTGTTTTTGAGTAAGGAAACGGCAAGCGTCTATCCGAGGGTGATGATGCCCTTGTTTTACCGAAAAGACCGCCCCATTTTGCCCGTCACCGGCTATATGGATTACGACAAAAAGACCGACCGTTTTATTTTTGGCGACTCGACCAAAGTATTTGGCGACGCCCTGAAAGGCAATAAATTGGTCTTTGACAACCAAACCGGAAAAATCGAAGTCGAAGGGCGTTTCAACATCGGTTCGGGCTTGAAGTTCGTCAGTGTGGATGCCGCCGGCCGCGCTACGGCGGAGTTCGGAAAAGCCGTCGTCGATACTTTGATGGGGACGGTCAGCCTGGATTCTAAATTGAAGGCCGAGATGATGGCGGGTATCAAATTGATACTTCCCCAAAACCTGTTGAATATTGTCATGACCGACTTCCAATCGAGTACTTTCGAGGCAAACCCAATCAATTATTCCAAAGACAGGGCTTTTTATCAAAAAGTAGTCACCGAATTGTTTCCGCCCAGCCCCGAAGTGACGCAATCTTTGGGCGACCTTCTGTTGGGAAGCCTCGTCCTCCCTCCCAAAGACAACACCTACACCTTCCTCTTCGATAAAATTCCGATGAAATGGGATTCGGATTACCAATCGTTCATTTCCACCAAACAAAAACTAGGCTTGGTGAGCATCGGTGGTCAATCCATCAACAGTAAGATCACCGCCTACGTCGAATTCAAAATGCCGACCAACGAAGATGACCGGCTTTATATTTACCTCAAATCGCCCAGCCAACTCTACTATTTCTTCGGCTTCCGGCGGGGTGTGCTGAGTTTGGTCTCCAACAATACGACCTTCAATGACATCGTACTCAACATGAGCGAAAAAGAAAGCATCATCGACATGGGCGACGACCAAACGTATGAAATTCAGCCCGTCAACCCCGGAACTGCCTCCGCTTTCGTGCGAAGGATACAGGCTGCGAAGAATAATTGAGTTGGATGGGTTTGAGGGGTTACTGTATCTCCCAATTCATCTTCTATTTGGATTCCTTTGCACAAAACGGACCTGCTTATCTACGATGTTCCAATGTTTTAATAATGCACAAATCATGTCCGAATTATTATAATTTTCAATGACTTCCCAACTCAAAATGGTGCATTTGGCCGATAAAACAACCTCCTTTTCTTGAGAAGCGCTCAATTGTTCCAAGGCTTCTCTTTCGCAATCATTGGCATCAAATCCAGGATTGTCGGCGATGGAAAAAAGGATTAAAAGGAGGGCAACAAAGCCGAGATATACTTTCCTTTTCTTTTTTTGAAAACAATTGAAAACCATTTTACTAGATAATCCAATGCTAAAAATAAAACCTAGGGTTACGGGGATAAAGGTATCGTGCCGGATAGTTTTTGGGCGATAATCCCGGAAACCGCCCAAGGGTAAAATTGCTAAATACGCGAATAAAAAGATCCAGACCCAAAATACAAACCTCCAAATCGGATGTTCAAAATGACCCTTCTTTTTTAAGAAATAAAAATTGACAGCCAAGAGTAAAAGAATGAGC
This sequence comes from uncultured Saprospiraceae bacterium, assembly GCA_964549665.1. GTDB lineage: Bacteria > Bacteroidota > Bacteroidia > Chitinophagales > Saprospiraceae > CAZJYF01. Next base: position 2,383 of record CAZJYF010000347.1, on the reverse strand, counting down.
GGCATCGCCAATTTTTCCGTAAAAATAAACCTCAAAGCGCTGAAAGAATTTCGCAGACTTGCCGTGTAAGAAACCAAGGGATGATTGTCAATATTGAATTGGGATAAATAGTAGGAATAGAGGCATATCAGAAAAAAAGGAGTCAAAAACCACCAAAAATCTTTGGGAAGGCTTTTCAGATTTTCAAAAAAAGTTTTTTTCCAAGCCCCTACCGGAGTGCTTTGCAGACCTCGAATACCAATGCCGAAGAAAATCAGGGAACAAATCATCAAACCCAAAGGGGCAATCAAGGGTCCGCTGAATGGCAGATAAATTATTAAAACGCCTAGCAAAAGGCGCGTTTTGGAATTAAATCCTTTTTTTTCTTCGCCCCATAAAGCCAAATAGAAAGGCAAAAAAAACAATAATAACAGAGCAATGGGCAGTCCATAAAAAAAGAGGTAGGTCACAGAACCATCTATGATTCCAATGTTGTGGAAATAGCCGTGGGTTTGAAAAAAGGGCGTAATAAGCAGGAAAATACTTAGAAATTCTACCCTCCAAAAATCAAAATGCCGCAGTACATAGATGCTCAATAAGCAGATCAATGCTAAATGCACGATGAGTTTAGAAAGTGCAGCACTTGCATAAAGACTGGAAATCGGAGATAAAAAGGATTGCAACCACAGGGGCACGTTTTTAAAATATAACTCCAAACTTTTATGAGCAAAAAAGCGATTGGCGCCTGCATATTTTTCCCCTTCCAAAATAGCTTTTTGTCCGAAGGGATTTTCCAAAACGGTTGCATTGTGTTTCGATGGCAAAATCAGTGGCACCAAATCACCTCCAAATGGTTGGTTATAATATTGCGCAAAGGAGTACCCCAAATCGAGCACGATAAAAAAGAGCAAGGCCAATCTGAGGAGGGTGTTTTTACGCATCGTTTCTATTTTTGCAACTCATTTTGTCAGATGGTTTAGTAAGGTGGTGACTGGAAGTCATCACCTTACTTGGTTCCATTTGAGAAATGCAAGTTTAAGAACTTCTTTTGAAAAGTATCATTGTCAAGGGGAGTTTGAGTAGTCTGATGGGTTTCGGAAAAGTTTCCTAAATTGTCCCCTCTTTTAAAATGCATCAAACGAAACAGATAAAATGGCCGATTTCCCAACCCAACAAACCCCTCAAATTCTTCAAACCCATTACCGCACCTGCAACCTCTGTGAAGCCATGTGCGGCTTGGAAATTCAATACCGGGGAAAGGAAATTCACTCCATAAAAGGCGATAAAAAAGACCCTTTCAGCCGGGGGCACATTTGCCCCAAGGCAGTAGCATTGAAAGATATTTACGAAGACAAAGACCGATTGAAACAGCCCCTTCGCAAAACGGCCAACGGATGGGAAACCCTGTCTTGGGAGAATGCCTTTGAAGAGGTGGGCAAGCGGTTGAAGCAAATCCGTGAAAAATATGGAAACGATGCAATCGGAACCTATCAGGGCAATCCGAGCGCGCACAATTTGGGAACCATGTTGTACGCAGGCAATTTTATCCGAAGCCTGAAAACAAAAAATCGCTTCACAGCTACTTCTGCTGACCAATTGCCACACCATTTTGCGGGTTTGTCGATGTTCGGGCACTACCTCCTGCTTCCGATTCCCGATGTAGATCGGACCGAATTCATGCTTCTGTTTGGGGCGAACCCCTTGGTGTCGAATGGCAGCTTGATGACAGCGCCTGATATTGGAAAAAGGCTTCGGGCCATTCAAAAGCGGGGTGGGAAAATAGTCGTGGTGGACCCCCGCCGAACGGAAACGGCGGCGAAAGCAGATGAGCACATTTTTATCCGGCCCGGACAGGATGCTTTGCTTTTGCTGGCACTCGTCCACACCATCTTCGAGGAAGGTTTGGGTAAGCCGGGACGGCTGGCCGAATTCACGGATGGTTTCGATAAAGTAGAAACTGTTGCCAGCGATTTTTCGCCGGAAACTGTTGCCCCAACATTGGGCATGACCCCCTCCTCAATTCGGCAACTGGCGCGCGATTTTGCCACAGCCGAGCGGGCGGTTTGTTACGGAAGAATGGGCGTTTCCACGCAGGCTTTCGGGGGGCTGTGCCAATGGTTGGTCAATGTGTTGAACATCATCACCGGCAACTTTGACCGGGAAGGTGGGGCGATGTTCACGCTTCCCGCCTTCGACCAAGTAGCCTTTTTAGCTGCCACCGGCAAGGTGGGTTCGATTGGGAGATGGAACAGCCGGGTCAATGGTTTTCGGGAGTTTACCGGCGAGTTGCCAGTGGCGGCCATGGCAGAAGAAATATTGACGGAAGGCGATGGCCAAATAAAGGCGATGCTCAGCGCCCATCGTTGCTGCGGCATTTCATCCAGCGTTGGCATCCGTGGGCGTG
>CAZJYF010000346.1:0-4820 GCA_964549665.1 uncultured Saprospiraceae bacterium | reverse complement strand
GAAGCAAAAATTACGCCTACACGGTCCAAATTCAATTTTTCTGTATCCAAACCGGCATTGGCAATAGCCTCATCAGCGGAAATCATGGAATAAATAGCGTAATTGTCCATGCGGCGCGCATCGCGGCGGTCCATGAAATCGTGTGGGTTGAAATTTTTGACCTCACAAGCGAAGCGGGTTTTAAAATTGGTGGCGTCGAAATGGGTAATTGGGTCAGCCCCGCTACTACCATTTTGAAGGGCTTCAAGATATGCTTTGATATTGTTGCCAATCGGGGTTATCGCGCCTATGCCAGTAATAACAACCCTTCTCATAAATTAAATTTGGTAAGGAATGAAATAAAAAAAAGTTGGGCCAAGATGCAGCGTTATTTTATCTTTTAAAAAGATTTAAAAACGGGAGTGCCCTTGGGCGGGGCTATTTTTAAGCGCTTTTAAAAGATAAAAAAGCCTTCCCCGACATATCGGGGAACGAGAAGCTTGGTGTAAATTATTTATATTTCATTCCTAATTTAGTAATCGGAATTGGAGTTTGCAGCGATGCTGAGTATTTTGGGAATCTCTAATTTTTAAAGGGAAACCCGCTGGACTTTGAGGCCGTTTGCCGCTGAAACCCGGAGAGGTCAAAACCAAAAATTAGAAGGCGGAATAACCAACCCTCTAATTTTTTTTGGTTTTATCGAAACCGGAAAGCAAAGCTTCCGGTCAAGGTAGCCGTTTTCAGGAAGCTTGAGATTCAAGATAGCCAATTGCCTGACCAACAGTTTGGATGTTTTCCGCTTGTTCATCGGGTATGGAAATGTCAAACTCTTTTTCAAACTCCATAATTAGCTCAACCGTATCCAGCGAATCGGCACCCAAGTCGTTGGTAAAGCTGGCATCAGGCGTAACTTCTGCTTCATCAACGCCAAGTTTGTCAACGATAATTTTTGTTACTTTTTCTGCAATGCTAGACATAATTATTTGCTTTAGTTTCTAAAATTTTTGCAAAGAAAACCATAAGTCCTGCGATAACCAAAGTTTTTTTTCATTTTTTTCTTGGAGTGCATTTCAAAAAATTGTTCTTCAATAAATTATAAATTTAAATAATAATAATTTAATTTTCATCCAAATTCTTAAAAAAATTATCCCGCGGCACATTTGCAATCCTTCGATAAGGACGTACATTTGCCGGGAGACATTCTTGTAATTTTTACACTTATAAGGATAATTATTCCAAATTTTCCAGTCCAAACAGTTTATGAAAATTATCGATGATCAAAATACGAAGGTAATTGCAACCGTAGGCCCGGCTTCGAGTTCCTATGAGATGCTTCTTGAGTTAGTGAAAGTGGGGGTGGATGTGTTTCGGCTCAATTTTTCGCATGGCACGCACGAAGACCATTTGAAAGTCATCAATCACATCACTAAAATTAATGAAAACTACAGCCTCCATGTGGGAATTTTAGCGGATTTGCAGGGCCCAAAATTGCGGGTTGGTAAAATTGAAAACAATGCGCTTGAATTGAAAGAAGGCGATGTGGTGAATTTTGTTAGCCAGGAGTGCATCGGGACAATGGATTGCATTTATATGAGCTATCAACAGTTTGCTCAGGAAGTAAAACCGGGGGAACGGGTGTTGATAGATGACGGGAAATTGGTTTTTGAAGTACTAGAAACGGATAGGAAAGACAAGGTAAAACTGAAAGTAATATTCGGTGGCATTCTCTCTTCCAACAAGGGGGTAAATCTGCCAAACACCAAAATCTCGCTCCCCTCACTTACGGAAAAAGATTTAGCAGACCTGGAATTTATATTGACCCAACCGATCCATTGGATTGCCCTTTCTTTTGTTCGTTCATCTAAGGATATCAAGGATTTGCGGCATCGAATTGAGGCCAAAAACCATCCGGCAAAAATAATCGCGAAGATAGAAAAACCAGAGGCTGTAGAACGAATCGACAAGATCATTAAAAGCGCCAACGGCATTATGGTCGCCAGGGGCGATTTGGGAATCGAAGTTCCGATGGAACAGTTGCCGCTGATTCAAAAAGAAATCATCAGAAAGTGCATCCAACGGGCGCGCCCTGTCATCGTAGCTACCCAAATGATGGAAAGCATGATTACCAACCCCAGCCCTACCCGGGCGGAAATTACGGACGTAGCAAATGCCGTTTTAGATGGAACAGATGCGGTGATGCTTAGTGCGGAAACATCCGTTGGCCGCCATCCGGTGAAGGTGGTCGAAGCAATGAACAAGATTATAGGCGAGGCAGAAAAACACTTTGCACTTGAGAACATTCGCCCCATCCCGTCCAAAAAATCCTCCACCTTCCGTTCCGATGTCGTTTGTTTTAACGCGGCTAAGGTTGCGGCCGAAATCGGCGCGGTTGCCATCGTTGGGATGACCAGTTCGGGCTATACTGCTTTTAAATTGTCGAGTTACCGCCCGGAGGTAAGGATTTATATTTTCTCCCACCAACAATTCATGCTTTCCACCCTAAACTTGATTTGGGGAACCCGCTGCTACTACTACGACAAATTTACCACTACCGATGATACCATCCTCGACTGCACCGAAATCCTCAAAACCGAAGGAAGAATCCAACCCGGCGAAGTGGTTATCAACACGGCCAGCATGCCCATCGAACACCGGCACCGCACCAATATGCTCAAAGTGACCATCGTCGAGTGAGGGCTTTTTAAAATAATCTTATCTTTGTCCAAGGCAAATTTACGGTGTTGAATTGCACCGATTTTTCCATTCGTCTCTACGTTGTATTTAGTAAGTTGAAACATGCAAACACACATCATGCACGTAAGAATCATCAATCAGTCATCCAATCCCCTGCCTCGATACGAAACATCGGGTAGCGCCGGAATGGACCTGCGCGCCGCCTTGGAAGCCACGGTTTCATTGTCGCCAATGGAACGCAGGCTAATCCCCACCGGCTTGTATATCGAATTGCCGGCGGGTTATGAAGCGCAAATTCGCCCCCGAAGCGGCTTGGCTGTAAAAAAAGGATTAACCCTCGTAAACGCCCCGGGCACGATTGACAGCGACTATCGCGGAGAGATAAAAATCATCTTAATCAACCTCTCCACCGAACGGCAAATCATCGAACCGGGAGAGCGAATTGCCCAAATGGTCATCGCAAAATACGAGCAGATTGATTGGCAACAAACGGAGGTTTTATCCGAAACCGGAAGAGGGGCTGGGGGATTTGGCAGCACGGGGGTTGGATAATTTTTCTATAATTTTGTTTATCAATGAGTTATGATTAGGAAACTCAAAATAGAAAATTTCAAGTCAATCCAATCCTTGGATTTGGGATTAGGACGGTTTAATATCCTGATTGGCGAGAACGGTAGTGGGAAAACGAATATTTTGGAGGCGATTGCTTTTGCCGGGGCATCTACAGCAAATAAGTTAGATACCGAATTTTTGGGTTCGAGAGGAATCCGAGTGACCGAACCGGAGTTAATGAGAGCCGGTTTTGAGAAAAGTTTTCAAAACCAAAGCGTTAGACTTGAATTCACTTTTTTTGATAAAGATGGGAATAAAATTCCTTTAGAATGCGTATTGCAAAACAAAAATGAACCCTATTCGAAATGGGTTGACAATAAAAAGGAGCCGGAATGGTATGGTCGTGAAAAGTTTGGTCCTTCTGATAAACAAGACATTCCAAATCTTAATGAAGCTTGGAAATATTATCCTGGCGAATTAAGCAAGTCGCACTTACCCGGCTTCATTATTTATTGCCCCGAAAATACTTACTTGCGCAATTTTATGGAAGAAAGTCAAATCCAACCCTTGGGCATACAGGGAGAGGGGCTTTTTAAATTATTAACCGTCTTTCAGGAAATTGAACAACAAAATGCTGATTCAGAACAGCCTTTTTCGGAACTCAAAGAGTTACTTCAGGTAATCGATTGGTTTGACGATTTTGATATAAAAAGTAGTTCTTTGGGAGAGCGAACGATTAATATTAAAGATAAATACTTGGATGCCGGCATCGATTTTTTTACCCAAAGAAGCGCGAATGAGGGTTTTCTATTCCTACTGTTTTACTTCAGCCTTTTTATAAGCGAGCATAGTCCTAAATTTTTCGCCATTGACAACATCGAGAACGCACTGAACCCCGGTCTTTGTCGAAAGCTAATTGAGATGCTGACTGAACTGGCCGCGAAGCACGATAAACAGGTCATTTGCACAACGCACAATCCGGCAATTTTAGATGGACTGAATTTGAATGATGATGAACAACGATTGTTTATTGTCAGGCGCAACAAATTGGGTCATACAAAGGTCAAAAGATATATTCCCAAACCTCGCCTCGATAATGGTGACCCCGTAAAGCTATCGACCAAACTAATGCGTGGCTATTTGGGGGCTATTCAAAACTTCTGACGAATGATCACTTTTGGATTAATCGGAGAAGGACATACCGACCATAAAGTTTTGGAGAATATCCTTGTGGGTTATTTTGACGATAGGGAAGGCGACAGAATTGATTTTATTTACCGCCCTGAAATTGGAGACCGAACCTATCAAATGCCAAAAGAGCAATTTGGGGGATGGTATCAGGTGCTTGAATATTGTGGTTCGGAAGAATTCACAGATGGAATCTTAGAACAGGATGTTGACTTCTACATTATTCAAATCGATACCGACAAATGCCATGAAAGTAAATATTTGGATGAAGATATTTCAAAACAGACCGTGGAGAAACAAGTTGAGAAGGTTGCTGAAAAATTAATTGAAAAAATAAATAAAAAGGAGGAATCGTTTTTCCACAAATTTCAGTCAAAAATAATTTTTGCCATTGCCGTAAATGAAAT
>CAZJYF010000345.1:0-4823 GCA_964549665.1 uncultured Saprospiraceae bacterium | reverse complement strand
GCATAATTTCACTCCCACTACACTACTCTTTGTGAGTTTTTGTGAAAATGTAAAAATAAAAAAGGCCAATTGTTAAGCTAAAGCATTGATAATCAATTACTACTTTTAAATTTTAAATTTCACTTTGTGCCTTCTTTGTGCAGCTTTGTGTAATAAAAAGGGCTAACTCTAGTACCCTTCCGGTCGTTTCACTAATGAAACCCCTCTTTCAAAGTCGTACAGTGTAATCCTCCGCAAATCGTAATACGCCAGCCAAAAGGTTCGAAGGGCATTCATGTAACTCCGGCGGGCAGCCTCTTGTTCGGTTACGGCGATATTCAAATCCGTGATGCCAATTTTGCCGACGTAGTAGCGGTCGCGGGTAATTTCCTGTCGTTTAATGGATACCTCATAAGCTCGCTGTGCCAGCGAAACCTGGTTCCTGACCAAATCAAATTGCTGCACTTTCAACAGTATGTCGCGTTCAAAATTTACGCGTTCCTGTTCCACATTCATGCGTTCGAGGTCTTGATTGGATTTAGCGACCTCCATGCGAGATTTTGCTTTGCCCCAATCGGCCAGAGGAACCGTAAACCCCACTCTAACCCGCTCATTATCGAGGGGATTCTGGTAGGCATTGCTCAATTTATCGCCTGTTTGAGAGAGCCCAAACTGGCCCGTAATATCAATGGTAAATCCTCTGTTGGCTTTTGCCCGGGCGATTTCCTGCTGTGCTTCCAACAGCCTTCTCTCAAAACCCACAATTTCGCTCCTGTTTTGTAAGGCAGAGCTCAATGCTCGCTCGGCATCCACCGAAAAAGGTGGAATATCGGTGGGTGGGCTCAGCTTAAAATAACTGGCAGTGGTGATTCCTAAATAATTTCTCAATCCTTCGGTGCTGGATTGCAAATCCAATAAAGCCTGTGCTACATTCGCATCGCCATTCATGGCGCTCAGTTCAATTTGCAGCAATTCGGTCTCTGCAATCCTGCCCACTGCAAAGCGTCCTTTGGAAATGGCGAACAGGGTGTCTGCGTTGGCTTTATCCTTTCGGGCAGCATCCAAATTTAGTTGTGCTATGAAAACATCGAAAAACAAATCAGCCGCTTCGTAGGCCACATCTTCCATTTCCTGCGCATATTCTTTGGTCGCTTCTTGATACCGCAACGGTTCGATTTTTTTGTTCCATTTTAATTCGTTGAAACCAAACAACGGTTGGGAAAACCCAATGGAAACCGGGGTGGTGAAATAGGACACAATATTGGATTCGTCGGTTTTGAAAATATCCAGTCGCTGAAGGTTACTGCTGACAAAAACGGTCCCGCCGGTTTGCCGGATTTGTTGTTGTATGGAGAGACCGACTGAATTTCGCACTTGAGAGCGGGGAATAAACGTACTGTTGCCGTTGGGCAGCGTAATGATGTCAATGGAACGGTTGAGGTCGGGTAGTTCCCCCGTAAAACTGATTTGGGGCCGGTAATCGGCGAGGATGGATTGAAAGAACCAATAGCGGTTGGTCAAGCGCGTCTCCGCCAACAAGGTATTCGGCGCTTCGCTTTGCGCCAAAGCGACGATGTTTGACAAGCTAAAACGCAAGGTATCCGCTTGTCCAATAGCCAGGGAATATTGCAACAGGCAAAAAAAAGGCAAGACTAATTGTCGAATTATTCTCATGGTTGAGGTTTGGGTTTAGTTCAAATTTAATACGCTTGGTGCAGCCGGTTGAATTTAGTTTATTTTGAAAGTTAGGGTGTAACTTCAAGGTACTCCTAACTTGGATTCACCTTTTTCATTCTGCCCGCAGAGCTTTTATCGGGTCTAATTTCGCGGCTCTTTGCGCGGGAACGATGCCGAAAATCAAACCGATGGAAGCCGCTACGCCAAAAGATAAAAGTACAGACCAAAGGGAAACCACCGTCGGAATGTCCGCGGAGGCGGAAATCGTTTTAGCGGCAATCAATCCCACAAAAATGCCAATCATCCCACCGGTCAGACTGATAAAAACCGCTTCAAAAAGGAATTGTAACACGATGTCTTTTTGGTTGGCACCCAAAGAACGGCGCAATCCAATTTCTTTTATTCGCTCTAAAACCGAGGCGAGCATAATGTTCATAATGCCAATTCCGCCAACCAAGAGGGAAATGCCGGCAATGACGGCCAGAACGAAGTTGAAAGTATCCTGCGTTTTTTGTTGCTGTTGCAGCAGCAATTCCGGAATTTCAATCTCATAATCCAGGATGTTCCGGTGTCTCCGCTTCAACATTCTTCCCACCACATCCGCCGAAGCCCTCAGGTATTTTGAATCCGTAACCCGGACTACCACTTTGTCCAATTGGTTATAATTTTGGCTTTTCGGTTCATTCTCCCCCTCTTGATTAATATCGTCCTTGGTGATTTTTGCCCGGTCTTCAAACCGGAGCAAGGCCGTTTTTATCGGAACATAAACATCTGAGTTATAATCTCTTATACCCAATTGTTTCAGGCTTTTTTGGCTGGCATTCCTCTTTTGCAGCACCCCGATGATGGTCAGCCAGGTATCGCGGCACTTGATTTTTTTGCCGATGGGGTCTTCCTCAGGGAAAAAGAGGGTTTGGATGTGTTTGCCAATCACACAAACCGGTTTGCCTCCCAACAAGTGCAATTGGTGGAAATAATTTCCCTGAGCGACTTTTAAATTGTTCAATTCAAAAAAAGCATTCGTCACTCCGACGCATTTCGCCCGGGCCATTTTACCCGATTGGATAATGCTGACAGGCAGCACAATCTCGGGGCTGATGCGTTCAACCACCGGCAATATCGTTTGAATGGCCTGCACATCGTTCATCCTCAAGCCCGGCGACCAGGGCCGTTTGTTTTCGCCATTCGAATTGGTGTTTGAATTATTTCTCTTTCCCAAGGTTTTCCCATCTTCCGGGAGGACGGTCTTGATGACCAGGCTGTGCGTGCCAATTAACTTCATCTGCTCCAAAATAGATTGCTTCGCCCCCGTTCCGATGGCAAGCATGGCAATGACTGCAGCTACGCCGAAAATGATGCCCAATGCGGTGAGCAATGCCCTTATTTGGTTGGCAAACACACCTTCCATTGCCAAAATGAAATTAAAAAGAACACGATGCATGCGTGGATGAATTAGGAGGTTTTTGTTTGTATTTTGGATTCGGCAGTCTCAATGAAAAATAATAATTCCCCCACCCCCCGAATCATCTCCGGGGACGTAATTTTCTTTCACCAACTTCGCCTTTTCCCTTGCTTCAGCTTGCCGCTTTTTGCGGGCTTCCTCCAGCTTTGCGCGAATCTCCTCTTTTATTTTAGGGTCAATTGGGATAAAAGGCAATTCGTCTGACTTTTTGGGGATGGTTAAATAAATGCCATCTCCCTCTTTCAATCCGTGTTCGACGATTATTTCATCCGAATTGCTCTCGCCGGTTATTACCTCTTGTTTGACAACCTTCCCCTTTTGGTTTTTGAAAACGTAGGTAAGACTGTCGTTTTGCAAGGACTCCAAAGGGATATGAAGCATATCGGGGAAGGTGAAAGTTAGAATTTCATTGCTAGTGGTCATTGCCGGACGAAGGAAGGAATCGACCTCAAAAAGTTGGACACTCACCTCAAAAACCTTCGAATCGTAGCCGCTTAATTGTTCCCCGATATTGGCTACTTTTAAAACTCTCCCCGAATAATGTACATCCGGGAAAGCGTCTATTTTTATATTTACATCCTGCCCTTTCTCCACCTTGCTGATATCGACTTCATTGACGTATGTCTTGGAAATCATGTCACTTAGGTCCGGCAATTCGGCCACGATAGGGTTCCAGGTGCTTATCTGGGAACCGGGTCCTATTTTGCCGTTCCAATTGCGGGCGTAGATGACCATTCCATCTTTGGGTGCCTTTATCTGAAAGCTTTGGGAGAGATCTACCAAGCGTTGCAATTTCAATTGTTCCTGCCGCAAGGAAGCCATGATCTCCGAAATCTTGGCAATTGATTTTTGCTGGGTCAACTCGTATTTTTTTTTCAACTGCTGGTAGTCTCTTTTCGTTTTTTGGAGGTCTATTTCAGCTTGTTGGATGACCATCTGGGGTTCGTATTGGCTTTGTTCGACTTGCAGTTTTTTCTCCTTTGTAGCAAAATTCAGGTTTATCAATTCGTCCCTCAATCCTCGCAATTCAATCGCCGTATCAATTTTCGCCTGGTCCAACTGGGTCTCTATTTTGTCCAACTCATTCTGTGCCTCTTTCATTTTAGTATCCAATTCGGTTCGGTCGAGGGAGGCGACATATTCCCCTTCCTTCACGACGGTGCCTTCATCTACCATGTCGGAAATGGTGGTTTGATAGATTTGGGCGGCCCGCATGCCTTGGGGCCCTCTGATTTTAACGGAACGCTTGGCTTTCAACTCCCCGGTAGCGGTCACAAATATTTTAAACTCGCCCCTTTCAACCGTAGTCAGGATGTTGTTGGTTTGTTCATCGACCTCCGGGCTTTGAATGTAGTAATAAATGCCGATGCCTGCTACGACAAGGATTGCAAGGGGAAGAATAATTTTCTGGAGTGTCATATCTTGGGGAAATGAAGAATTTAAAAATAAAAAGGGTTGACAGTTAGAATTTTAGTTAAACAGCACTCATTAAATTATCGCCACTAACTCAGAAGGCTGGGAAATAAATTTCTGCTGAATAATGGAATAGACAACCACCAAAGATAAACGTAGGCTTTTTAAGACGTCTTTTAAAAGATGTGTTTTTGAATATTTTTGGCGCGAATTTAAAAATTTAAGTGCCCATTTAGCCCGTTTAGCAATTCCTTAACATCCATCTTAACGGTAAAAACCAAGAAAGTGACAG
>CAZJYF010000344.1:0-4830 GCA_964549665.1 uncultured Saprospiraceae bacterium | reverse complement strand
ACAGTTGATTTTTGTTCCTCCTTTTTGTAGCCATGACGTGGTTTCAAGAAAGTAATCGCAGACTTCTAGGTGCACAAAAGTAGGTATTCTAAACGGGAAAATAGAATCTTCAAAGCGAGAACGAAGTTACTTTACCAATAATACGTTGGCTAAAAAAAAATTGTTTTATCGTCTTTTGAAGGAAAGAAAAAAGGAGTTTCCACAAAGGATGTAGAGATCCATTTTCGTAATATTGCAACCTTCATTGGAAAACGGTTCAAGCAAAAAAGTAAAGTGCCATCATGAAAGCATCCATAGATATCAGCATGTACCCGCTTGAAAAAAATTACGGAACGCCTATTCTTGAATTCCTGGAAAGTTTGAAAACGCATTCGAGCTTTTTGGTTCAAACAAATACCATGAGTACCCAAATTTTTGGCGATTACGACGAATTGATGGAGGTTCTGACAAGGGAAATGAAAACCACTTTTTTGAAAGAAGATGCTGTCGTAATGGTTCTCAAGGTATTCAACGAAGATTTAAGCCCCTCCAATAAAGAATGAAAGACATGGTGTTCAAATCAATTCTTGTAATCATCGGAACGGTGATAGGCTTGTCGGCGGGCGAGGGGATCGTCCGACTGATCGCCCCTAGGGTATTGGTGAAACCCTGCCTCCAAAATGACCCCGACTTGGGTTTTACAGGGGTTCCGAATTGCGACTACCTGGACGATTGGCAGAAAACGTTTTTCACCTATCCCGTTCATCTCAATAATTTGGGGCTACGCATGGAATCCGACCTCCTTGCAACTGACTCCAATTTAGTGCTTTGCCTTGGCGACTCTTACCTTTACGGTTGGGGACAGTCTTTAGAAAATTCCTTTTTTGGATTGATGGAAAATGAATTAAAAAAGAGAGCTTCCAAGTGGAAACTCATCAACGCCGGATTTCCTGCCTATTCTACAGGTCACATTTCAAAAATGCTTAAAAAATTATCTGCTGGACATGAAATTAAAAAAGCGATTTACTTCATGTATTGCAACGATGTTTTTGACAATGTCAATCCAAATATCAACTATCGGACCCACCTTTTTCGAGAAGATGCCCAGGGGGAAATCAAATTAAAAGCGGTTAAAGTCTACAGCAATTGGAAGCGAAACTTGCACAAAATAAAGCTCATTTCGTGGCTTTACAGGAACTCACATTTGTTTATTCTAGCGAAAGAAACCCTGGAAGGCAAGCGAAAAAGTATCGTGCCTGGCCGTATTTTTTACGATACCACCCTGACAGATGAAAGAATCGATTTGATGGACCGCGTCTCAATAGCTCATATCGAAAACCTCTACCGCATCTGCAAAAATAAAGGTATCGATTTAATGGTCGTTTGGATACCTAACTGGCTGGAATTAGATTTGAAAAACACAGAAAATTGGCACACCAATTTCCCTTTTGAAACATTCAAATGCCGCTTGCAAACAAAAATGTCAACACAAGATTGGAAGTTTACCTTTTTCGACCCTACTGAAAACATAAATCATTCATTATCAGGAAAAAAGGTAGACATAGACGACTACTATTTCGGTGAAGGGCACTACAATGAAAAGGGGCATCGCCTATTTTACGAAAGCACAAAAAACGAATTTCAACTATTCCTTCAGCGCTGAACCACCGCCAAAACTCACATATCCCTTCGCCACAGGCGGTTTGCCACGAGTTTATTATAAATGGTGTCGTGCAAACTCCGACTGATGGGGATGTTGCGATCTTTTATTTTTATTTGATTGCCTTCCAGCAATTCCACCCGGTCGGCGGCGATAATATAGGAACGGTGGACCCGCAGGAATTTTTCCGCTGGCAACTCTTTTTCCAATTGCTTTAGGGAAAGCAGGGTCATATAGCGTTTCTTTTCAGTGTGAATAAAAACGTAGTCCCTTTCCGATTCAAAAAACAGAACATCCTCCAGCCTGATCTTAATGAATTGCCCATCGCATTTGATGAAAAAAAACTCTGAACCAGCTTCCACCGGCTGATTGGCAAGTTGCTGTTTGGTTTCAAAATGATTCAACGCTTTGTTGGCAGCTTTCAAAAAACGCTGAAAAGAAATGGGCTTCACGAGGTAGTCCAAAGCATTCAATTCAAAGCCTTCCGTAGCATAGTCGCGATAGGCAGTTGTGAAAATGACTTCCGGTGGTTGGCTCAATGATTTGATAAAATCGATTCCAGTGATGCCGGGCATTTGTATGTCGATAAAAAGCAAATCCACGGGTTCCCTTCGCAAAAAATCATTGGCTTCCAAAGAGCCTTTGCAGGTTGCGGCCAATGTCAGAAAGGGTATTTGTTCCACATAACTTGCTATGCCCTTCCGGGCAACCGGCTCATCATCTACAACCAAACATTTTATCGTCATAGCAATGGAAATTTAGTTTTAATGCCGACCCAAAACTCAGCTATTTAAAAATCCAGTTTTCGTCATGTTGATAACGAAGCAAAGGTATTAAGTATTGGTCAATTAATAAATTCCCGATTTTAGGGTGGGTTTATTAATTGGCCACTACTTAAGGATTGAAACATTCTGTGTTTTTAGCAAACTGCCATAGACGACCGCCGCAGCCCGATCCCAACTAAATCGCTGCCGTTGTTTCCTTCCATACGCCACCAATTGCTCGTAAAGAGCATCCTCTTGGCAAATCCGTTGCATTGCATTTGCAATCTCTCCCACCGAATAGGGGTCGACTAATAAGCCGGCTTTGCCAGCGACTTCGGGCATTGAAGACGCATTCGAGGTGATAATCGGCACATCGCAATTCATGGCTTCCAACAGAGGAACCCCAAAGCCTTCGAGCAGTGACACGTAGGTGCAGGCAAAAGCCGAAGCAGTCAATTCCGGCAGTTCGTCGTCTGATAAATAGCCCAAAAATCGTATGTCTTTGTTGTGCTTTGCCGCTTCAAAGGCGGTGCGAACCTCCCCTGTTTGCCAGGCAAAACGCCCGCCAATCAATAGCCTCATGGGGGAACCGGTTGCTTCCCTAAACCTATCGAAGGCTGCAATCAGACGATGTACATTTTTTCGAGGATGCACAGCCCCCACGTAGAAAAAATAGGGCATTCCATCCGCATATTTTCTGCGAACTTCTTCTTTTTTATTTTCATTCAAAGGCTGAAAAATCGGCCGGCAACCATTGCAAGCAACCTCAATTTTTTCGTTTGGAACTGCATACTGCTCAATAATTTCTTTTTTTGTAAAATTTGAAACGGTAACAATCCGATCAGCTCTTTTATGAAATTTCGGAATGAAATATTGGTAATATATTCGAGCAGCCAAAGGGATGTGTTCCGGGAAATGAACGTGGGCAATATCATGCGTCACCAAAACGGTTTTTACGGAAGTGCGCAGGCTCAAAAAATTGTCGGGTGAAAAAAACACGTCGGCTTTCAAATCATTCAAAGCTCTCACAACTGACCATTCGAACCACCAAATGAACAAAAGAGGATGCCGGGTTGGAGGGAACAGCACGATAGGTTTTACGTTCGTACCAAAAATAAATTCTTTATTCGGAGGACGATCAAAGAAAAAAAAGAACTCATCTTCCGGATGCCGCTCTACCAATCGCTTTGCGATTTCGTAGGTGAACCAACCCATCCCTTCCAATTTATCTTTCAGTAAGAACCTCGCGTTGATGGCAATTTTCATAAAAATGGATTGAGTGCCTCAATGACTTAAAATTGAAGGCAGAAAAGTAGCCCGAAGCTTTCGCTTTGTGAAATAAAATAGCTCATTTTTATAAATTGCACCTGAAATGACAACAGTCGTAAAAGTGGTCTTACTTTAGAGAATATTTGAAAACACATGAAAAAATGAAAAAAACAGACATCCTTGTCATTGGTTCGGGCATCGCCGGCTTGACCACCGCGATAAAAATTGCGCGAAAGCGCCCCGACCTTAAAATTTCCGTTCTGACGAAAACGAATGAGGACGAAAGCAATACCCGATACGCACAGGGTGGAGTGGCCGCTGTTTGGGATTTGGAAAAGGATTCTTATCAAAAACACATCGAAGACACTTTAGATGCAGGAGATGGGCTTTGCAACAAAAAAATAGTGGAAATTGTGGTGAAGGAGGGTCCAAAACGCGTTGAAGAAATTATCAAATGGGGCACCCGCTTCGATAAAGACGACAATCAGGATTACGACTTGGGACGGGAAGGTGGGCATTCGGAAAATCGAGTCCTGCATTACAAGGACCTCACCGGTTTGGAAATTCAACGGGCTTTATTGGCACAGTCTGAAGAGTTCCCCAACCTCGATGTGCACGAACATTATTTCGCACTTGATTTAATCAGTCAGCACCATTTGGGGCATACCATTACGCGGGTAACCCCAGGCATCGAATGTTACGGAGCTTATGTGTTAAATAAAGAAATGGGTACTATCGAATCCATTATCTCCAAGGTCACAGTAGTGGCTAGTGGGGGTACAGGGCAGGTGTATCGGAACACCACCAACCCGGTAATTGCCACAGGCGACGGCATTGCCATGGTTTACCGAACAAAGGGGCGTCTGGAAAATATGGAATTTGTTCAATTCCATCCCACAGCGCTGTACCACCCCGCCGGAGAAAGTCCTTCTTTTTTAATCTCAGAAGCGGTGCGAGGTTTTGGTGGCATTTTGAAGTCCAAAGAAGGGGAAGAATTTATGCACAAATACGATAGGCGAGGTTCTTTAGCCCCTCGCGACATAGTCGCTCGCGCCATTGACCGGGAGATGAAGATACGCGGCGACGAGTACATGTGCCTCGATTGCCGACACTTGAACCAAGAAAATTTCACTGCGCATTTTCCTACGATTTTTGAAA
>CAZJYF010000343.1:0-4840 GCA_964549665.1 uncultured Saprospiraceae bacterium | reverse complement strand
ATAAGCGCCTCCGAATTCTCCGTAATAACCGCGTTCATCAATTTTTATCATTTTCCAAATGACTAATTTTTAGTTAAGAGTATGAGCAAATAAAGCCGAAACCCCTTGGAAGATAAGTATCAATTTTTAATTCTTTTGACAAATAGTCCAATCTTTTCAACGTCCTTCAAACCAGGTTCAATCTCAAAACGACTGTTCACATCAACCCCCACCATCATTTGAAAATCGAGCTTTTTAATGGCTTCCGCCGAATCCAAATCAATTCCTCCGCTCAACAAAAAGGGGCGCAGTCCGGCATATTTATTCAATAATTTCCAATCAAAACTCAAACTATTGCCCCCGTAATTTTTACCTTTTGTGTCAAAAAGAAACAAGTCAGAAAACGGTTCGTAGTCTTTTGTTATTTGGAAATCAAAATTTTCATCCACGGAAAAGGCTTTGATGATTTTCAATTCCGGCCAGGAACTTTTCAGGCTTTCGCAATATTCGGGACTTTCGTCGCCGTGCAGTTGTGCGTAATCGAGATGGAAGGCGGCCACTTTTTCGAGAATGACCGGGATTTCAGCGTTGACGAATACGCCCACCCGCAGGATGGAATTCAATTCCGCAAGCTCCTTTTTGAGGGGTTCCACATCCTTTCCAGAACCCACAAATCGCGGCGATTTCTCATAAAAAATGAATCCCATCAAATCGACCGGCAATTTTGCAATTGCTGCAATATTTTTCGAGGCCCGCATTCCGCAGACCTTTACTCGAAGCGGTGATTTCCAATCGGTGAAATACTTACTTGGATTATTCATATTCGATTAATTCGCATGTCCCATTAGGGCAACTGCAATTTTGCTATCTGCCGTGCCGTAATACAGGAACCATTTTCCCTGAAAAGGAACCAACCCTTCCAGGAAAACTACCTGCGCTACCTGCCCTTTAATTTCGTATTCTTTTTCCGGTCGCAAAAAAGGTTTATCCAACCTTGCTAAAACCTTGGTTGGGTCCTTGGGGTCGAGTAAAATCTGCCCGGAGGAATAAGAACGGGGCGGCAAATTTGGTTCATCGCGTAGAGAAAGATTGCTGCCATTGTAAATAAAGACGATTCCTTTGTCGGTGAGTATAGGCGCAGGACCGGGTTCCACAATGCGGCTGTCAAACTTGCCAGGCCGGGGTCCAAAAATCACTTTCAAACTGTCTTTTTCGGTTTCGAGGGGCGACCAATGAATCAAGTCCTCGGAAGTGGCGGCGTAGCAATTCGTGTCGCCCCAATACATCCAATATTTGCCATTAATTTTTGCGGCGAGGAGCTTGTCTCCCCGTCTTCGGCAAACTATTGCGCCCGACTTCGACCAAGTGTCGCGATATTTTTCTTCGCCCAGCACCAGGCCGTGCTTTTCCCAATTTACCAGATCCACGGAACTAGCAAGGCAAAGCCGGGCAGTTTTCCCGTCGTAAGAGGTGTAGGTCAGAATGTAGCGGCCATCATCCGATTCCGCGATACGAGGGTCTTCGACTCCGCCTTCCCATTCGTATTGCTTCATGAAATCTTCCTCCGGAAACAAAACAGGCGACGGATATTTTTTGAAATGAAACCCATCCGCACTTACCGCCAAACCTATCCGGGAGGTGCCATTATATCGTCCAACCGCGTCTTCAGCCCGGTAAATAAGATAAACTTTTCCGTTTCGAATGACAGCTGCCGGGTTAAAAACGTCTTTTTCTTCCCAATGCACGCTATCACCCCGGACAGGGCAGAAAAAGGCAGCGGCTGGAGATGGAAATAAAACCGGATTCAGGCTGTCTTCCCGAACAAAAGGGAGCATGGTCCAAGTATTAAAAGGTGTTTTATTGTTTTGATTATCAATTACTTGTCCTTGGCATCCAAAGAAAAAAATAAGGATTCCAGTCGTGAAGATATTTTTGTTTAGCATTTCAAAATCGATTTAGAAATTTATATTCTAATTGCTTTATAAGGGCGCTTTTCGGCCTTAAGTTTTTGGATATCTTGAATAAAAAGGCGGCAGGCTTTGCCCGGATTTGCAGCACGCATAAAATATTCACCAATCAAAAAGCCGTCAAACCCGGCTGCTTTTAATTCGAGGATTGCCTCCACCTTGGAGATGCCGCTTTCGGAAATTTTTACTAATTCAGAAGGAATGGCTTCTGCCAAATCGAGGGAAGTTTGCAGGCTGACACTGAAGTCCGTGAGGTTGCGGTTGTTCACCCCAACTACATCCACTTCGGCCGAAAGTTTTGAAAGTTGTTCAGCCGAATGCACTTCCATCAAGACTTCCAACCCCAATTGTTTGGCAGCTTTCGCCAAACGCTGTACCTGCTCTTTTTCGAGACATTCGGCGATGAGTAATATGGCATCCGTCCCGATAGATTTGGCTTCCACCAATTGGTATTCATCGATGACAAAGTCTTTTCGCAAAATGGGGCAGAAGTTGAATTTGCGGGCTTCCGTCAGGTCTGCATTTGTGCCTTTAAAAAATTTTGAATCCGTCAAAACGGACAACGCACTGGCCCCGGCCTGCATGTAACCGATGCTCACCTGTTCCACGCTTGCGTAAGGATTGATGTCCCCTTTCGAGGGCGAATGCCGCTTAAATTCGGCGATGATACCCAATTTGTCTTCCCGCAGCAGGTACTTTTTCAAACTGACAGCGGGGGTGCCGAAATAAATGCTTTTTTCCAGCAGTTTAACCGGGTACAATTCCTTGCGTTCGGCTACTTCTTTCCGTTTGTGGGCTATGATTTTGTCGAGTATGGTCATTCTGATTTGTGGTTTTTTATTTTTCAACTGCTTCAATTCTATTCATCAATTCGGACCTTTTTTCATTTAATTCATTCAAAGTCAAGTAGTGTATGGCTATTACTAATCGAAGGCGTTCATCTGAAATATCGTAATCTTTATAATTCATCAAAACATCAGCTAGCATGGATGGTGAAATTTCACCTACCGCTTGGAGGCGTTCGGAATAAAATTTTATTTTATCATTTTCTTCCGCTAACGATTTGAGAAAGTTCACATAACCGCCATTTAATTTTATAAAATTTAATTTTATCGTATCCGGTTTGATATTTCTAATCTCCTTTGTTCTTTTAGGGGTTCTCATTTCCCCTTCGTTCCAGATTTCCTGAAATAAATCAGGGTTAATTTTTGATAAGAATTCGGTTTGTTTTGGGTAGGAAATATTAATTTCCAAATTTCCAGTTTCAACCGATAGAGCTAATTTTTTAAAGTATTTTTGGTAACAATCCAATACCTTTTTGTCCTCCATCCCTAAAGAATTGCAAACCTCCTCATCGAAGAATGCAAGGATTTCATTTAAGCCTTTAACCTGTTCGGCATTAAAGGTTTGGGTAATCGTTTTGAATTTTTCCAATTGGATTTCCTGCTTGGTGTTGCAACTCCAAATGAGCAATATTGGGAAAAATAAAAAGCTAATTTTTTTCATTCCATTTTGGGTTTTAGCTTTTGATAATCATTGTCTTAATGGTGAATGGTTTTCAAAATTTTTCATGTTTGGATAATTGAAACACCTAATGCAACGTGAGTTTTGGGTAAATCTTTATCAATAACTTAACCCCAGAGGGGTGACCCCGTTTGTAGTTATTTGGATAATCCAATAAGAGCTCCTTTAGGTGCGGCACTTTGGAGACGCACCTAAAGGAGCTAAACCCTTGATTATCACTTTTTCGACGCTTGCGAAAGGATTGATATCCCCTTTCGAGGGCGAATGCCGCTTGAATTCGGCGATGATGCCCGATTTGTCTTCCAGCAGCAGGTACTTCTTCAAACTGACGGCGGAGGTATCGAAGTAGATACTTTTTTCCAGCAATTTGGTTGGATAAAGTGCCTTTAGGTGGGCGACTTCTTTTAGTTTGTGTTGGGTTATTTTTTGTAAAATGGTCGTGGTTTTAGATTTCAACGAATATCACTATCTTTAAAAATTAAATTTCAAAATCAATGAAACTTACGATTGTAATTATCAAAGGCGAAGATGGTTTTTTAATCGGTCAAATTAAGGAAATACCGGAAGTTATCACTCAAGGTTTGGATATCGAAGAAGTCAAAGCGAATATAAAGGATGCGCTGGAATTGTACCTCAATGATATGCGTTCCGAAAAATCGAACATCGAAGGAGAAATTGTTTCCGAAGAGGATTTGTTTCTCGCATAATGGATTCATTTTCAAAGAATTAAACATATTTTTTTGAAACGAAAACAATTTGTCAAACACCTGAGATACCATCATTGCAATTTGCACCGGCACGGCTCAAAACACGATATTTATCGCAATAATTTAACGGGCAAAAAGACAACCGTACCTCGACATCCGGTTTTGGATAAACAACTTTGTTCCCTTATTTGCAAACAATTAAGCATTCCGAAACCATAATATTTTTTGGATTAATTCACCAATTTTTCCAAACACTTCAACCCCTTTCCACTTTCCAAACTCTCCTTGGCTTCCTCCATGCAATCAGTCAGAGATTGTTTCGGTTTGATGCAATGAATCGCCACGGCAGCATTTGCAGTTGCCACATCCATTTGTGCGGGGGTTCCTTTGTTTTCCAAAATATTTACAAAAATAGCTGCCGCATCAGATACACTTTCTCCACCCGAAAGGTCTTCTTGCCGGTATTGGGGTTTGCCCAAATCGGAGGGGGAAAGCAAGACCTCGCTGTGATGTGTGCGCATCTTGAAGGCACCGGTCAACGAGATTTCGTCGTAGCCATCGAGGGCATAAACGACGGCAAATTGTTTTTCCGACTGCTGCAAAATATATTGGTACAAGCGGCTTAGTTCGAGACTGAAGGTTCCAAATAACTGATACTTTGGC
>CAZJYF010000342.1:0-4842 GCA_964549665.1 uncultured Saprospiraceae bacterium | reverse complement strand
TCGCTCGAAAAATTAGATGCCGGCAGAATTTGGTTGCCAAACGGATGGGGTCTCACCCCCGTCGGCGACCACCTCCCTCTCGGCGATTTGCCCCTAAACATCGCTGTTTCGCCTTCCAAGAAACTACTCGCCGTGACCAACAACGGGCAGAGCGACCAAAGCGTGATGCTCATCGATGCCGAAAACCAAACGTTGCTCGACTCGGTCGTGATGGGCAAAAGCTGGCTCGGCCTCGAATTCAGCGACGATGGGAAAACCCTGTACGCCGGTGGAGGCAACGACAATTGGATTGTTCGGTTAGCCATCGAAAATAGGAAATTGGTGCCAAAAGATACCCTCGTGTTGGGAAAACCCTGGCCGGAGCGCATTTCCCCGGCAGGTCTGGCGGTTGACAATACCCGGAACCTGCTCTATGTGGTGACCAAAGACAACAACTCCTTGTATGTGGTGAACCTCGTTTCCAAAAAGGTGCAAGCTCGCTTTCCACTTGGCGCCGAAGGCTACACCTGCCTGCTCTCCCCCGACCGGAAGATGCTGTACATTTCGTGCTGGGGCTGCAATAAAATCCAACTATTCGACACGGAAAAACAGCAAATGAGCGGCTCCATTCCCGTTGGCGACGCCCCGAACGACCTCTGCCTGACGCCCTCCGGCTCCCATCTTTTTGTCGCCAATGCCAACGACAACTCCGTTTCCGTCATCGATGTCCCTCGCCGAAAAGTTGTGGAAACGCTCAACACCGCCCTTTACCCCGATGCCCCATATGGCTCGACACCCAATAGCGTAGCGCTGAGCGAAGATGGGAAAACACTCTACGTGGCCAATGCCGACAACAACTGTCTCAGCGTGTTCGACGTGGGCCAACCGGGTTTCAGCAAAAGCAAAGGGTTCCTTCCGACGGGTTGGTACCCCTCCTGCGTGCGGGTGGCTAACGGGAAAATTTATGTGGCCAATGGCAAGGGCTTTTCCTCTTTTGCCAACCCGAAAGGACCCAACCCCGCCAGAAAAAAGAGTGAGGTAGTTTATCAAAAAGGCGACCTGAGAAAAGTGGAAAAGGAGCAATACATCGGAGGGCTGTTCCGGGGGACGCTGAGCATTATCCCGGAGGCTGACCCCGAACAATTGGCCGTTTATTCGCAGGCCGTTTATAAAAATACGCCTTACCAAAAAGAGAAAGAAACCTTGACCGAAGGGGAGCCCGGCAACCCAATTCCATTCCGTACCGGCGACCCCTCGCCCATCAAATACGTCTTTTACGTTATTAAAGAAAACCGCACCTACGACCAGGTACTAGGTGATATTCCCCAGGGTAACGGCGACACCAGCCTGGTGCTTTTCGGTGAAAACATCACCCCCAACCAGCACGCCCTGGCAAAGGAATTCGTCCTGCTCGACAATTTTTATGTGAACGGGGAAGTGAGCGCCGATGGTCACAATTGGAGTACAGGCGCCTATGCCACCGATTATTTGGAAAAAAACTGGGTGACCAGCTACGGTGGGCGTGGCGGCACCTACGATGCCGAAGGTACCCGGGAAATCGCCAACAACAAAAACGGATTCATCTGGAATCTGGCCAAAAAATACGGCGTGAGCTATCGAACCTACGGCGAGTTTGCCGATGATTATACGCCCAACATCCCCGTGCTCGAAAAGCATTTTTGCCACTATTACACCAGTTGGGACGAATCGGTGCGCGATACGACCCGCTTCTACCAATGGAAGCAGGATTTCGATTCCCTGCTCGCCATCAACAAGGTGCCCCACCTGAACACACTCCGCTTTATCAACGACCACACGGAAGGGCTGAACCGTGGCAAGCCGACCGTCTTTGCCCATGTGGCAGACAATGACCTCGCTACCGGGCTTTTTATCGAATACCTCAGCCACAGCCCCATCTGGGCCGAAACTGCCATTTTCATCGTGGAGGACGATGCCCAAAACGGCCCCGACCACGTCGATGCACACCGCACCACCGCCTACGTGGCAGGTGGTTTTGTGAAGCGAGGCTTCGTCGACCACACCATGTACTCCACTTCCTCGATGTTGCGCACCATCGAATTAATACTCGGACTGCCACCCATGAGCCAATACGATGCCGCAGCAACCCCGATGTGGCGTTGTTTTACCAACCAGACCAACCTGGCGCCCTTCCTATCGAGGCCCTGCCAGGTGGACCTCACCGAGGTCAATGTGGCGATGAACGAGTATTCCCGCATGAGCGAAATGTTCGATTTTACGATGGAAGACCGGGCTCCCGACGATGCTTTCAACGAGGTGCTTTGGTTTGCCGTGAAAGGCAGAAGCAGTGCCTGCCCCCCACCCGTACATGCAGCTTTTGTGAAAACTCAGGTGGAGGAGGAAGGGGAATGATTCTTCCCGCCTTGGCCCACATCTTGCAAAGTTTTGCTAGCCTGGTTTTCGAGTCCACTACATACGTATGAAACGGATTGAAAAATCTGTCCGGGCAGCGAAACAATTTTCTAATTTTTGTCAGAATCAGGATTTGTAGGATTTTTGGATTTTCCAGATTTGGAATCCTGCAATGTTAATATCTTTAAATTTCCAATTGTTCTGGCTTTCCCAATCCTGCCAATCTTTAAATCCTACAAATCCTGATTCTGACAATTTTTGCGAGAGTAAAAGGTTTGCGCAAATCGGGAGATTTGGTGGAGGTTCGTGTGCGTGCGTATGTAACGGATTGAAAATCCGCACGAGCAGGTACGATGCGGCAAGTCTGCTGCGGTACGATATTTTAACTTTCTCATCCCATTATATCGGGATTTTGGCGAGTATCAAAAATGTCATTCACAATGACTAAATCTAAATCGGGCACGACACGATAAATAACTTTGTAATTCCCTTCAACTAAATACCGGTATTCAAATTCCGAATCCACTAAGTTAGGTTCCATCGACCCCATGTATGGGAATTCCTTTAATTTCATTGTTTTTTGAAGCACCTTTGTCCGGATTTTTCGACCGACTTTTTCAATTTTTTTGTCTTTATAATATTCGTAAATTTTCCGCAATCTGTCGCGGGCATGAGGAGTGAGGCTGACTCTCATAGTTTCTTTTTTTTTACCAGTTTTCCATCTCCTTCTCCACATCATCGATGTCAATCAAATTCCCCTTTTTCACATCCTCTTCAGATTTTCGAACCCGGTCTTTCAATTCTTCTACGGTCATCGGTTTCAAGGAAGACTCATATTTTCTTATACGGGCATCCCGCAAAACATCTTCCATTTTTGAAACCAATTTTTCATCTTTTAAATGAAGGAGGGTTTCAATCATTCGCAAAATTCTAATTTCGAGTGTCATAAAAACTGATTTTAATGTTGGATAAAATTAACAAATCTTTTGGAATGATGCTAACGCTCGATGTGGCAAGCAGAGGAGATTGGCGGAAGCTTCGGACGGATTAAAAATCTGTCCGGGCAGCGAAACAATTATCTCATTTTGTCGGAATCTGGATTTTCAGGATTTTTGGATTTACCAGATTTGGAACCCTGCAATGCTTAAATCTTGAAATTTCTAATTATTCTTGCTTTCCCAATCCTGCCAATCTTTAAATCTTGTAAATCCTGATTCTGACAATTTTGGCGAAGGTGGAAAGGTTGCGCAAATCGGGAGATTTGGTGAAGGTCCGTGTACGTGCGTATGTAACGGGTTGAAAATCCGCACGAGCAGACGGACAGGAGTCCGGTGCTTTGGTGCGTGTACGACTGCAAGTCGTAACGAGCAGGTATTACACGAGCATCAGGAATAGTAGGTTTAATCAACTTAACCTGCAACCTGTTTAGATACGAACAAATTAAAAGACAAAAAATAACTTAATTATTGATAGTCAAGTGAATATATAGATGAAAATGAAGTATTTTTATTGAAGCCAACAAATTATTGTAAGATTTGAGCATGTTTTTTTCTATAAAGATAAAAAAGGGTTCTTGTCTTTTTTTAATACTGAAAGGATCAATTTTTAGAACTCACCTTCTGTACTAAAATTTATTTAGGACGGGAATGATTACAAATTAAACCTTTTGCAAAAACTTGAGTCAAAACAAACAAAACAAAAACGTTTATTTAAACAGGCATTATACTTAAGCATAAATTTTTAGAGCCTACTTAAATTCAAGGATCTTGAAAAAATTAATTTCTATTACTGTCGTATCTTTCTTAATGATTTGTCTTTTGTATGGTCAGAATCAAAAAAGCTTTTTGGTGGATTATAGTCAAGTAATTGGTCCGATAAAACCACTATCCAATGTAACGGCAGGTCCCGGAAATTCTCTTGCAGGCTATAAAGATGCTCGGATAAAAATGATACGTGCTCATGATTATTATGGGCCCTGCGATTTCCCATACTATACCAACTTTTTTACTACTTCTAATCCTGTTCATATAAATCCGTCTTTTAACCCAACGGATTCATCACAATATCATTGGGCTGCAACCGATAGTGTTATAACAATAAATTATAATAACGGTTTTGAAACTTTTTTTAGGTTGGGTATAAGTTTTAATTTAACCGGAACTCACCCATATTGGAATCCACCATATGATCCAAACGATACAACTTATAATAACATTAGTGAAGTATTCAAAAGAACCGTGATGCATTTTAATAACGGTTGGGATAATGGATTTCATTATGGCATTAAATATTGGAATGTATGGACTGAACCCGACGGAGGATTTTGGGATTTTAGTTTCCCAGCATACACCTATTACGAGATGTACGAAGCTGTAAGTAATTCAATTAAAACATACGACCCGAATTTAAAAATTGGGGGAGCCGGATTTTTATCCGGTTCAGTTGTTACCGAAGACTCAAGGGGGTGGATAA
>CAZJYF010000341.1:2156-4853 GCA_964549665.1 uncultured Saprospiraceae bacterium | reverse complement strand
TGATGTGATATTTGGTAGGTTTTGATTTTTTAAGATTTACTATTTTTTAAATTTTCTAATCTGTCAGGATAATTCTTGATGAAATCCTCCATATGTTTTTCACACTTTTCTTTTGAACTCCCACCTTGGCAATAACTTTTGAAGTAATCCAGCCAATCCTCTCCTGCCCGAGGGCAGAATCCAATAAATTCTATGAACTTAACTAGTTTTTTTAAAGTTGTTGGGCTAATTGCGTGTTCCATCCCACAGGCATCAATATCTGCTTGGTGGGAATCTACCTTTAAGACATTTTTCAAAAAATTAAAAAGAATCATACAATAGAAATCAGATCACAAATAGCAATGGTTTTTCATCTCGATAAATGCATCGGATGCCACACCTGTTCCATTGCATGTAAAAATATCTGGACTGACAGGAAAGGTGCAGAATATATGTGGTGGAACAATGTTGAAACCAAACCCGGAACCGGTTATCCCAGCAAATGGGAAGACCAGGATATCTACAAAGGTGGCTGGGAAAAAAAGGGTAATGGCAGTGGCGATAGCATTGGGCTGAAAGGTGCCGGCAAGGGCAAATTGGGCAATATTTTCCACAACCCCAACCTGCCGGTAATCGATGACTACTATGAACCCTTTACCTACAAATATCTGGACCTGATCGAATCACCAGCCGGTAATGATCAGCCCACGGCCCGGCCTGTTTCCCTGATTACCGGCAAACCCATCGACATTAAAATGGGCCCCAACTGGGATGACGACCTTAGCGGCTCGACCGATTACGCACGTAAAGACCCAAATATGAAGGGCTTGTCCCCTGCTGAACAAGAGGCCATGTTCCAATTGGAAAGGATGGCGTTTTTCTACCTGCCGAGAATTTGCAACCATTGCCTAAATCCAGCTTGTGTTGCTTCTTGTCCTTCCGGGGCTATTTATAAAAGGGGAGAAGATGGCATTGTGCTGATAAATCAAGAGGTCTGCCGGGCGTGGAGAATGTGCGTCACGGCTTGTCCGTATAAAAAATCGTATTACAACTGGCATACCGGGAAATCTGAAAAGTGTATCCTTTGCTATCCTCGCTTGGAAGCAGGACATGCGCCAGCATGTATGCACTCCTGCGTCGGAAGAATAAGGTATCTTGGGGTTCTGCTTTATGATGCTGATCAGATAGAAAATGCCGCATCCGACAACGAAGGAGACTTAGTAGATAGTCAATTGAATATGTTGCTCGACCCCTTCGACCCCGAAGTCATAGCAGCAGCCAAAGAAAATGGCATTCCCGATTCTACTATCAAATCGGCGCAAGATTCACCGACCTATAAATTTATCAAAGAATGGGGTTTGGCGCTTCCATTGCATCCGGAATTCAGGACATTGCCGATGCTATTTTACGTTCCGCCCATGCTACCGGTAATGGCTTCTTTGAGCGAACAAAATACCTCACAGGGCGAAAACATGGATCCGATTGCAAAATTGTGGAGCGACGACTGGCTCTATGACACCAGCACAGAAGATTTGTGGGGAACCATAGACCAAGCCCGTTTCCCGTTGAAATACATGGCGAACCTGTTCGCAGCCGGAGATGAGGAAAAAGTTAAAGTGGTACTGAAAAAGCTGATGGCAGTGCGCATCTACCGAAGAGGCGTGACGGTCGGAGACATCCCTCCAGAGAAAGTGGAGGCTGCGTTGAAAGGCGCCGGAATGGATGCCGAAACGGCTGATGCCATATACAAACTGACCTCTCTTCCTAAATTCAATGAGCGATTCGTGATTCCGCCAGCGCATCGGGAGCAAGCAATTGAAATGCTTGAATTTACTGGGGATACGAAGGGGAGCGTAGGGTTTGGATTTAAGGAGAAACCAGCGCGCGGTCTTTGAGGGCAATCAGGTGCCTGATTGCCAGGTTTTGAGGCAACACCTCAAAACCTTGATAATTCAAACTTAACAAAAGAAAAATGAAGAATTCAATAGGGCATTACGAACTTTTAGCCAATCTATTTGAATATCCGGGGGAAGCATTTTCTAAAAAGGTGAAAGAAGTTCAGACCTTTTTGGAAAAGCATTATCCTGAAGTCGGGAAGCTGCTGTTTCCTTTTTCCGAATTCATGTCAAAAGCTGATTTGATAAAACAGCAGGAATTGTTCATCCGCTCGTTCGACGTGCAAGCAGTCACGACGCTCGACTTGGGGTATGTGATGTTCGGAGATGATTATAAACGAGGCGAATTGCTGGTTAACCTGAATCGGGAACACCGGGAAGTCGAAAATGATTGTGGCGTTGAACTGTCTGACCACTTGCCGAATGTATTGCGGCTGCTTCCTAAAATGAAGGACGATTTCATTGTGGAGGAACTTGTCAAAAAGATTATCGCGCCCTCTTTGAGGCGGATGATACGAGGCTTCGAGCCGGAGCAAATCGAATTGAAAGACAAATTTTACCAAAGGAAACACAAAACCCTCATCGAACGGCCGGATGAACATTACACCATTTATCAAAAGACGCTGGAAGTTCTTCTATTGGTGCTACAACAAGATTTTGGTTTTGAAGATAGAGAACAGCAGGAAGATACTTCCGATTTTTTGAAAAATATCGTCACGGAAGTCAAATTGGAAGGCTAATGTAGGCGGTCCTTTGAGTTCAATAATAGCGGAGAATTTATATTCTCCGATTGTCCAAAACCTTCGATTATCCTGCGAATATT
>CAZJYF010000341.1:0-2056 GCA_964549665.1 uncultured Saprospiraceae bacterium | reverse complement strand
TGGAATTCGAATTTGGTGTTGGGTCGGAGAATATAAATTCTCCGCTATTGGAGTTTGTTATTTGACAATTGGTTTTTGCCAACAAAAACCAAGTCGGTAGGAATATTCTCAGAGATGTACAAAAATTTGTTGGTAGGAAATTCGTGTTTGATCCATTGTTTTCTCAAGTATTCAATTTTTATTAAAAGTTCTTCTTCCGTGGAAATGGGTTGACCACCATCAAAATATTTTTGCCATTTGAAGAGTGGGAAATTGGAGAACTCATAGTTGTATTTTCGAAGAAATTGTCGACGGTATTGGATTAAGCGAGGAGTCCATTCAAACATTTCATAATCATTTTTATCAAGTCCAAAATTGATGATTTGATTGATATGGTTGCTACTGATTCTCTTAATAGATTGGATAATTTGAGAAATGTTGAACATTCCCGTAGGTTGAAAAATGAAATGAGAATGGTCTGGATTTATTTTCAACCCGACTAGATTGAAAGGTTTCATTTTTTGACATTCTGCAATTACATCCATCAGTATGTTACAAAAAATGTCCTCTTCAAAAAACGGATAACGAAAATTGGGATTGGTGGTGATAAAATAGGGAGCTTTCGGAATATAGATGCGCTTAAGTCTGCTCATAATGTTTGATTCTTAATCGAATTAAGATGCCTCAAAATTACCGAATGGTTTTGAAAATGAACTTGACAGCGGAGAATTTATATTCTCCGAATAGTGTTATTCTCCGTGTTTTATCAGGAATCCGAATGTTTTGTCTGAAATCCGGAGAAAATTAATTCTCCGCTGTCATTAAAAGAATATTTCATCTGAAAAAAAATTATCATGGAAAACTTTTTCAATGCATTAAATAATTTTTTCCTGATTGCCTTACCCTATATTGCCCTATTCGTCTTCGTGATAGGATCCATATGGCGGTACCGTTCCACTAAATATAAATTCTCATCGCTGTCTTCCCAATTCCTGGAAGGAAGACAGCTCTTCTGGGGTTCAGTACCTTTTCATATTGGCATTTTGTTTTTGTTTTTCGGTCATTTAACTGCCTTTTTGATTCCAAGAGGTGTCTTAGCCTGGAACAGCCAGCCTGCCCGTCTGATCGTCCTCGAAGTAACGGCTTTTATTTTTGCCATTGCGGTTTTAATCGGTTTGGTTAACCTCGTTTACAGAAGGCTGACCCATCCGCGCATTAGCATTGTGACCACTAAGACAGATTATGCCATATTGACCATCTTATTAATTCAGATCATTTCCGGTCTTTGGGTGGCTTATAATTTCAGATGGGGTTCTTCCTGGTTTTCTTCCGTGTTGACCCCTTATTTGCGGTCTATCTTTGCATTACAACCCGATACATCAGCCGTTGTCGCCCTTCCCTGGATTATCAAAGCCCATATCGTGGGAGCTTACGTCATCATCCTACTCATCCCCTTTTCGAGGTTGGTTCACTTTCTGGTTCCGCCTATTAATTATATATGGCGTCCTTACCAACAGGTGATTTGGTATTGGAACAAAAAAGAGGTGAGAAAATCTCATTCCCCCTGGTCATTGAAGCGACCGAAGAATACCTAAGGCATTCGGATGGCTTTACCTAAACTTGCTTTAGGAGTGGACGGTGCCAAAGGGTTTGGGTTTTCTCTTGGGTTTTTCGTTTCCACAGCAGCCGTATAACAAACTACCGATGGATGGCAACTATTTTATTAGCAGTAACAGACCTCGAACTTCTTGCATCTCAAGCAGTCAAATTTATCCTTCTTGCTTTGCTGATGTTTGGTGTTGTCTTGAACCTGGTCAAAGTATGGAAGGAAATCAAAAGCAAAAAAAAGGTAATCAGGGGAGCCATAGTGATTGCTCTGATTGCCTTAGCCCTTCCGGTCATCAGGTGGATACGAATCGAAGGAAACCTATTGAGTTCTAGTAAATATACAATTGGCACCACGATTGGTCCTTGCCAGGTTTTTGCTAAAGGCAAAGGCATTGAATTTGAATACGAGTTGGCTGGAAAGAAATATAAAAATTGCAACACATTCCACCCGATACCAATTGAAAACATT
>CAZJYF010000340.1:0-4854 GCA_964549665.1 uncultured Saprospiraceae bacterium | reverse complement strand
AATTAGGGGGTAATTTTTCAACAATTTGGTACACTACCCAAACATCCTTTCCAACTGAACCCCTCTCGACCCCTTCACCAAAAAATGAATTCCTTCAAAATGCTGCTGCCCAAACCAATCCTTTAGTTGGTCTGCGTTTTTGAAATGCAGAACGGACTGTTCTGCCGCCGGGGCAGCAAATTCACGCCCGACGACAACTAACTTATCCAACCGGCAGCCTTTGGCATATTCGAGGATTTTCCGGTGTTCTTGCAAGCTGTGGTCTCCCAATTCAAACATGGCACCGAGGATGGCGATTTTTTTCGGGGCTTTCATTTGGGCAAAATGGTACAGCGCGTATTTCATGCTGTCGGGGTTCGCGTTGTAGGCGTCGAGGATAAAGGTGTTAGCACCGATTCGGGATATTTGCGAGCGATTGTTGGCGGGGGCATAATTTTCAATGGCTGATTTTATTTTTTCAGCAGGCACTTTGAAATGGTTCCCCAAAGCGATGGCTGTCATAATGTTGGGAAAATTGTAGGTGCCGATTAGCTGGCTTTTTACCGAAAGGAGTTTCCCCTTTTCCGTAAGGAACGCCACTTCGACAAAAGGTTGGGAAGAGAGAAGCGCTACTTCAAAATCCGCATTTTGGGAGCGGGGTGAGATGCTTTGCTGGTAGCGGACTATTCGACTATTTTCCCTGGACAATTCTTTCAAAAAAGGTTCATCGAGGTTGACAAAAACGAGTCCTTTTTGCTTTTCCAGATACCGATAAAGTTCAGACTTTGCACGCTTTACACCTTCCAAATTTTCAAATCCTTCCAGGTGCGCCTTCCCGATATTGGTGATGAGTCCATGCGTTGGTTGGGCTATTTGGCACAAAAAATCAATTTCTCCGGGATGGTTGGCACCCATTTCGACCACGGCAATTTCTGCATCATTCGGCATCTCCAAAAGGGTCAGTGGGACGCCGATGTGGTTATTTAAATTTCCCTGCGTAAAATGGGTGCGGTAACGGTTTCCCAACACCCTGCCGACCAATTCCTTGGTGGTGGTTTTGCCGTTGCTGCCGGTGATGGCAATTAGGGGAATGGAAAACCGGCGCCGGTGGTAATTGGCCAATCGTTGGAGCATCTTCAAACAATCGTCCACCAGGAGGAAGTGCTCATTTTCGCGAAATCCCGGCTCATCAATTATCGCATAGGCCGCCCCGTTCTGAATTGCCTGCCGGGCAAATTCATTGCCGTCGAACCGCTCCCCTTTCAAGGAAAAAAACAAGCTGCCAGGTAGCACTTTCCGGCTATCCGTACTAATTTTAGGGTGGGAACGAAAAATGGAATATAGCTCTTCAATGGAAATCATAATCGTGCTTCGTAAGCTTATGTTTGACTTTTACTTTTGATAGCATTAGTACAGCCAACACCTTTGGCAAATGAAAAAAGAGGTCAAAAAAGTACCGATTTGTGAAATCTTTCAGATTTAGTAAATCTTTTATTTATGGATATTAAATTTACTCGTATGTTCGCAGTGATTTAAGCTCATGTCCTCTGCACTAAAAATTCAGTTCTTCCTTTCCCTGTCTCAAAATTTCAATATCCTCTTGGGTACAATCAACGACGGTAGAAGGGAAGTTTTCTCCGATTCCTCCGTCGATGACCACTTCTACGAGTTTTTTAAAATCATCAAATATATCGATCGGGTCGGTAAAATACTCCAAAATTTCATCGTCCGATTTCAGGGAAGAGGTGAGCACCGGATGTCCCAATTCTTCCACGATGGCCAGGGCAATGTTGTTTTGGGGTATTCGCACCCCGATGGTTCGCTTGTGGTTTTTGAATAGTTTGGGCACCTGATTATTGGATTTCAAGACGAAGGTGAAAGGGCCGGGCAGGTTCTTTTTCATTATCTTAAAAACATTATTTTCGATATGTTGCGCGAATTCTGCAATTTGACTGATGTCCTTGCAAATGAAAGAAAGCCTTGCTTTCCTGCAATCCAATTTTTTAATCCTGCATATTCGTTCCACTGCTTTTTGATTGAATATATCGCAGCCCAATCCATACACGGTGTCTGTTGGATAAATGGCAATGCCTCCTTTTTTGAGAATTTCCACTACCTGACGGATTTTTCTGACCTCTGGATTTTCTGCATTAATTTTTAACAACATGCCCAATGGTTAGACTTTAGATGTAAAATTTAAGGACAAAAGATTTGAAAAAGCAGGGTGTCTGAAATCTTTTATCAATGGCTTGCTGCCATCCTTTAAATGGAGATGGTTTCAAAATGGCCAAACATACTGAATCTTATCCCTCATGCAGGACTAATGCAGAAATTTTTTTCGTTATTCCAGCACCATTTTATTCCGCAGTGACTTATGCCCTCAAAACTTTGAGAAACAGGAAAAGAAAACTAATTTTGGCGCTTCAAATTAAATTTTCCGGCGGGGATGATTCCGCGCTTATTATTTTTGCGAGCCATCACTTTCGAAGTCAGCCAATACCTGGAAAATTTACATTCAAAATTACCCATTATTCCTTTTGGGGTTAAAACGGAAACAGATGAAAAATTCAATCTTTTTATTTTGCGGACTGCTGTTTTTTGCCTCCTGCCAATCCGAACAGGCAAAAATGAAAGCGGACGTTGAAGCCTTTGAAAAAGAAGTGGAAGCCCAACCCGACGCCAAAAATGGTAAAGCGTTGTTGGAAAAATACACGGGCTACGTCGCAGCATATCCAAACGACCACGAGACCGATTCGAGGTTTCTCTACCGGGCTGCTTCCCTGCAGTACCGGATGAATCGCTTTTCAATGGCCATCAAATTGCTCCAACAAGCGCTGAAAGACCACTTCCAGGGCAGCAATTCCCCGAATAATGCTTTACTCCTAGCCTCCATTTACAACGATAAATTGAAAAACGACGTGGGTGCTTCGGCTGTTTATCAAGCCGTTCTTCTCGCTTTTCCGGAAAATGAAAAAGCGGAAACCATCAAAAAAGACTACGGCGACCTTCCGCCTTTGGATGACCGTATCCTCGACTTTGGCAACCACCTGATGAACGATTCTACACACCGGATTAATTACCGGGTAGCCAATGATTTTATTGGAATGTGTGAAATCCACGCTCTGTTGCTTCCCGATAATGAGAAAAGTCCGGATTACCTGCACAAAGCCGGTGAAACCGCCCGTTCCATCCGTTCCTTCCGCAAAGCCCTCGAAATCTACGATTGGATTTACACCAAATATCCCGACAATCCCAAAGCGCCACAGGCTTTGTTCCTCAAGGGCTTCACCTATGATAATGATTTGAAAAACCTAAAAAAAGCGAAAGCCGTCTATGAGGAATTCCTGCAAAAGTATCCAAACGACGATTTTGCCGATGACACGAAGTTTTTGTTGGAAAATCTAGGGAAAAAGGACGAGGAGATTATCAATTCGTTTGGGGAGAAGCAATAAAAACAACATGCCTTCGACGTCTAACCCAACTTAATTGTCTTTTTGTCAAAGGGATTCAGCGCTGTGCCCTCCACTTTGGCTTCTGCTTCGATTCGATATTCCGATTTGACGTTGCGGATTAGCTTGGCCACTTTTATCAAACCACCGGTGAGGAGGTTTTTTTCTTCAATTTCGTCCATTTCGGATTTTGCCAAATCAAAGGGAAGCGTAAAATCGATGGAGATCGCTTCTTCAGCGGGAACTTCAATGCGTTGGGTGAGCGTTATTTCGCCCAATTCGTATTCATCGATCAGCTTTTCTTTTCCCCTGCCCCGGCTGTATTTTTCGATAAAAACCACTTTTATGGAAGTCACGGTTTGGGCATTCTTCGAGTAAAATAATATCTCTCCACTCACGGCGCCCACCTGTGCAAAAGCCATTTCCGGCAATTCCAATTCCAATTTGACGCCTTCAATTCCGAGCCATTTTTTTACTTTTCCAAACATTGCGATGGGTAATTGATAATGGACAATCGATAATAATCCATTTTGCATTTGAATTTTTTCCAAAATGGAATCCTAGGGGTCATGACCCCTAGGGTTAATCGTTCAACCAAAAATATTTGGAACAAACTCTACTGGAGGTCAAAATTTGCCAAATTTTATCTTATGGCACCTCTAATTTCGATGAACGCATCAAACCATCTGCTTATGCCAGCTTTTGCCAAGGGGTTTCAACCAATTTCGCTCGAACTCGCCCTTGTTGGTGACGAGGTTGTCGAAAACGAGTGTCTCATCATCGATTTTTCCCTCCCGGTAAAGCCGTGCAAAATCTTTCCTCGGAACGGTTTTGACGGACTCGCCCTCCCGGTAGGCAAAAGTCATCCGGTCAAAGAGGTCAAGGCCGTAGGTCCGCTCCAAGTTTTGGATAAACTGCACCGAAGCATCGATGGAACAGCCACTTGCTCCAGCTTGGCTTTCATCTACCATGAGGACGATGAATTGCTTGTGAAATACCTCGCCAAAAGCCCTCAATTGAAGGTTGTGGCTGACCCACTGCCGGGTGAATTGGTCCAGCTGTGCCTGAATGGAAGGAAGGTCTTTTTCGTCAAAAGGCTTGCTGCTTTGATAAATCCAAACCCTTGTCGTTTCGGGTAATTTTTGGTAATTCATGGTACAAAGATAAATCAAAGTTAATGAATATCAATTTGGAGCTCTAGCCTGTGACGAAGAAAAAGAAGGTTCGGATTGCAAATCCTCACCAGCAGATAATAATTTTTTTAATTTTAAATTTATCATTTTAAAATTTAAATTAAAAAGCGTCAACAAGTTCGGATTGCAAATCCGCACCAGTAATGGGTGCACCAAATTTATTTTTTTAGAAAGAAGCACTCATCGAAGACGAAGAAATAGTGGGGTTCGGATTTCAAATCCTCACCAGCAGA
>CAZJYF010000339.1:0-4870 GCA_964549665.1 uncultured Saprospiraceae bacterium | reverse complement strand
TATGTTATTATTCATATCAAAACAATTATGAAACTTTAATCTGCAACTTTTTCAACTCAAACAATTTAAAAAACATTGCCACACTTTATGCAAACCCAATGTTTCGTCAAAAGGAAGAAATGGCGAAAATCAACTTTTCGCTCAATTTTAATTTGAAAGATTTTTCGATAAAAAAGAAAGGTGGAGAGGATATAAAAATTGAAACAACAAAAGACGCAGTTTGGGAATCGGAGATAGCTTTTATGCTCCTTTATACTTTTTATAAAGACCAATTTGAAGGTCAAATGATTGATGAGGAAAATGAAGAAGAAGATTCTTTTGACCCTTTCGCAGATAATCCTTTGGATAAAATACCGATTAGTTTGGTGACATTTCGTGCGGATAAATTCGCTTCCACGCTTCGCCCTCTTTTTTATGAAGAATACAATAATGTCAAATATATTCTCCGACTAATTTATACACTCGAATCAAGTGATATAAAGTTTCAACCAATTTGGCAGGGCTTAAAATTGAATTCTCCTAAATCAACCACTATAAAAAAGAATGATTATAATAAAGGTAAAGTAGTCGAGCGACAAATCAGAGCTGAAGTTTTTGGAAAAATTCTAAAAGGAAAAACAATTGTTCCAGACATCGAAAAACTCTTTTTCGACAGTTATAAATATTTATTGGCAAATGAAAATCCAGGCTATCGTAGTTACAAAAAACTGCTTGTCTTTCTTTTGCTTTATGAAAAATCAATAAACTTTGAAAATCATAAAAATATGAATGAAAATCTTCAGCAACGAGCAGTCAAATTGGGTAAAAGTCTCAGTTATGGCATACTGAATTTTGAAACCCCAAAAGATTACAACGCCAAAAAAGCCAATGCTAAAGGTGGGCGTAAATACATTATTCGCCTGCACAAAGCAAGAACATTGGAACAGTTTACTGAAGCCCTTATTTCCATTATGCAAAAATATGGTGTTTCGATAAGCAATGAAATTTTGGAAAACATCAATGACAAGAATTTCATCATGGTGCGTCAGTATGCTGTAATTGGGGCACTTAATGGAATCAATGCAGTTCTTTCACACTCTAAAAACGATTAAATCATGAAACCAAACAGTATTACGATTACCTATTTGTCAAAAGTATCACTTGCCAGTTTGAACGGAAGCGACAAAGAAGTTGACAATATTAACCCAATCAAAAAAGTGACTTTGCAAAATGGCGAAGAGTTGCCTTATGTATCTTCTCAGGCGATTCGTCGAGCATTGCGAGATAAAATTGAAGAATTGGGCTGTGATATTTCACCCGTCGGGGAATCAAGCACCTCTAAGGGTGCGCCTAAAACTGCCTTAAATCCAATCAAATATATTGATGATGATTTATTTGGATACATGGATGCAAAGGCAGGTGAGGACGGCGCGGCGGGGACTTCAAATGTTCGTACTTCCCCTGTGAGAGTTGAATCGCTTTTGGCTTTGGCAACCTATAAAGGGGATTTGGATTATGCGACCAATTTTATGGGAAAAAAGATTGGGCTAAACCCAAATATATTTGAAACTGAAATCCACTCGGGCGTTTATCGCGGAACAATATTAATTGAATTGGATAGAGTTGGTGTTGAATACAAACCAAAAGAAGAAAAGAACGGAAAAGTAGTCACGCGAACTTTAGAAAAAATTGAGCTGATTGATAATGCCAAAAAAGCAAAACGAGTACTCGCCTTTATTGATGCTTTTCAAATGCTTTGGAGTTCGGGTCGCCAAAGTCGATTTCTCGCTGATATTTCTCCGAAATTCATTGCGGCGGTAATGATGAAAAGTAAAAATCCAATCTTTTTGGAATCTGTTACACTTTCTGAAAATGGTCAAATTGAGATGGAAAAACTGATTTCTGTTATTACCGATTATCGAAAATTTATTGACCAATATGTTTTTGCAGTTCAAGAGTCAGTATTCGACAAACAAGATAATATGGTTAGTCTGGGTGAAGGATTCGAATCCATTAGGGATTGGGTAAACGATTATTATGAAGTCAAAAAATCGTAGAATATGCACTCATTTTGTGTCGAAATAATCACGCAAACGGCATCCTTTCGAAATCCTGAATTTCAGAATTTTCATAAGACTTTGGATTTGCCACCGCCTACAACCATCATTGGTTTTGCGGGGGCGGCATTGGGCTTGAGTCCGAAAATGGCGCAAGAATTTTTCGAAGAAACGCCTTTTTATCTTGGAATAGCTGGAAATTTTGGTGGTCGAGTAACGGATACTTGGAAATATTCAAAGATGAAATCACAAATGCATCTTTATTATCCAGGTATGAAATATTCTGTCGGGAAAATACAGGAAGAATGTAGTAGTATTATTCAACGAGAGCATTTAATTCACAATCAATTCTTTTTGTTTTTTGGTTCTGAAAATGAATCCAAATTGCAAGAATTGAAAACTGCTTTTTTGAATCCCGTTTTTGCCTTGACTATGGGAAATAGTGATTCTTTGGCGATGGTAAAAACAATTGACGATAACATTGAAATTGTTCAAAATGACAAATTGAAAAATTGCATCATTGCGGGTGATGTTGTCGGAGAAGTGATTCGAAATGCTTCCAAAAGTTTAGAGTTTTCGATTTATCAAACCTCCGAACCGATAACTTTTGACTTGCCCATTCGATTCCAATACAGTTCCGATTATGGAAAAAGAATTGTGTCAGATACCTCAACATTTTCTTTTATCGGAGATGAAATGCAATTGAACTTTGAGACAAAAGGAGTGATTTTCAAAGGAGCATTTATTCCTATTTTTCAACTTTAAATTATAGCCTTATAGACTTGACAAGTTTTGAAAACTTGTCAAGTCCCAAATCGTATGACCGACATTACTTTACCTCTAGAGCCTAATTGTATCTACCATATTTTCAATAGAGGAAATAACAAAGAACAAATATTTTTTGAAGAAGGTAATTATCGATTCTTTCTCCAGAGATATGGAAAATACATGAACGGGTATTTGGAAACTTTCTCCTATTGCCTATTATCTAATCATTTTCATTTTATGGTCCGTGTAAAACCGATTGCTGATATCATTCCAAAATTTTGTGAAGATTTCAAGGAAATACCTGAGCGAGTTTTAAAGAAATTGGGTGATAGGAGGTTAGACTTGACAAGTTTTGAAAACTTATCAAGTCTGGATGCTTTTTCTAAACTGGAGGAACACCATCAAAATCCAGTAATCAGTTGGGCTGTTAGCGAAAAAATACGACGCTTTCTAATGAGTTATGCCAAAGCTATCAATAAACAACAAGATAGAGTTGGCTCTCTTTTGCAAAAACCATTTCGTAGAAAACGAGTAGATGATGAAAGTTACTTTATTCAGCTTATCTGGTATATTCATAATAATCCTGTCCACCACGGTTTATATAAAGATTTAACAACTTATAAATGGAGTTCTTACCATAGTTTTCTTTCTAAACAACCAACAAAATTGAGCAAAGCGGAAGTACTCAATTGGTTCGGAGGAATTGAAGCGTATGTGGCGTTTCATAAGGAAAATGCTGCTGTGTTTAAAGATGCTAAGTTTTGGATTGAATAGCTTAGACTTGACAAGTTTAAAAACTTGTTAAGTCTGGATAAACGAAACATAAACCCAAAAAAAACAAAATGTTAGAAAATATTTGGGCAAAAAAGCCAAAAGAAACCTTGGCGGAACATACCGATTATGTGGTCAATAATTTATTGGCTTTGAAAGAGCGATATTTTGAATATTTGCCTGATGAATCTTTTTGGCAAGAGGCTTTTATCGTTGCACTGTTTCATGATTTGGGTAAAATATGTGAGAATTTTCAGGATATGATTCAATCGAGGACTCGAAAAACCGATTGGGATAATTTTGTTCGGCATGAGTTTTTGAGCGGGATGTATTTGTTTGTGAATTCATTCGAGCATTACACAAAAAATCCATTGAGTTTATTTGCCGTTTTTTCTCATCATAAGGCATTGACAAAAGACCTTTTTACTAAAAATGCTCATTTGGATTTGAGAATTGACGAAAAGTATTTTGACGAGTTTTTGAAGTATGCTGAAAAATGGTTGGCTAAATATCCTGAAATTGATTTTTCCTTTTCAAAACGAGCAAAACTAAACTTTAATAATCCTTATAAGAAATTGCTTCGGCAATATCAAAAGCGTTTTTTCAGCCTTTCAAAAGATTTCAAACCTATCCGTCGAAAACAATACATTTTTTACAAAGCCTTATTAAATATTGCCGATTGGACAGCTTCGGGGCATCGAGAATTAGAGCCGGGTTTAATTTATCAAAAAGATTATTTGGGGATTCAAATCATTAAAAAATTACGAGATGAAGGCAAAGAGGAAATTGCAAAAAACTTTAAATATCGAAAATTTCAAGAAGATAGTTTTGTGTCTGGAAATGTTTTGGCGGTTGCCCCCACGGGAAGCGGAAAAACCGAAGCCTCTTTGTTGTGGGCATCTCAAAAAAAGGAGTTTGAACACATTTTTTATTTATTGCCGACACGAGTCACTTCCAATGCCATTTTCAAAAGACTTTGCTATTATTTTGGAAAAGAAAAAGTGGCAATTGTGCATTCTTCTGCCTTCTTTTTACAAAAGGAAATCAATGAAAATTACCCCGAAAAAGAATATGCTTTTATTGATAAAGCCTTTTTTAAAAATGTAACTGTTTGTACAATTGATCAAATTTTGACGCAAGGTTTTAATCTTGGTTTTTGGGAAGTCAAAACTTTTCATCAACTTCATTCCCGCATTATTATTGATGAAATCCATTTATATCAGCCTTACACTTTAGGCTTGATCATTTCGACAATCAAATATTTACAAGATGAGTTTGGGGCGAAATTTTACATT
>CAZJYF010000338.1:0-4878 GCA_964549665.1 uncultured Saprospiraceae bacterium | reverse complement strand
AGCGGCTGGTTTTTGTTCGCCCAAGTACAGGCCAAAGAAGGCTTCCGCAAATCTGCTTTGGAAAGTGCTCAAAAAGCTCTTGACTACAGTGGCAATAACAAGAACTTTATCAAACAGGTGCAGGATTGGGCAAAGGGCATTTGAGGGGTTCTGGAGTTCCAGGATGTTCAAAGGGATTGGGCACAAAAGATCCAAAAAATTGGAAAAATTGACCTTTTTGGAAAAGAATTGTAAATTGGCAAAAAAGAGAAAAAATGATTCAAATAAATTTATACAAATCAGTTCTTAAGAAATTAAGCTTGATTCCTGTTGAATATCTCCAACAGGTTGACAATTTCCTGTCCTCCCTTACTGAGAAAATTACAAAGAAAGAACAAAACAGAAAAGCTATTTTGGACTTGGCCGGTTCGTGGGCGGATATGAGCCAGAATGATTTTAAGGACTATCTACGGGTAGCCAAGGAAACCGGAGAAGAATTATTCAAGCGGGAAATCAATTTATGAAACAAGCTCTTTTAGATACTGATACCGTTTCTTATTTCTTTCGGGGATTGCCTCAAGTATTGAAAAAGGTGGATAAATACCTCAAAGAACATGGCTACGTCAATATCAGCGTGGTGACTTATTACGAAGTGATGAACGGATTGCTTTATAAGGATGCCAAAAAGCAATTGAAAAAATTTGAGGAATTCGTTCACCTGAATAGGATTCTTTCTCTTAGTCTCGAATCCGCCAAAACTTCTGCAAAGATATACGCCGAATTAAGGAGAAAAGGTGAAATTATCGGGCATAATGATGTTTTGATAGCTGGGATTGCTGTTGAAAATAATCTGACATTAATAACGAATAATTCCAGCCATTTCAGCCGGATAAAAGACCTGGAAATTGATAACTGGTCTATTTGATTTTCCCGAAAGAGGCTCTGATTGTCCACACTTTAGTTACCCGGGGGCTTTGAACGACAGTGGCAATAACAAGAACTTTATCAAACAGGTGCAGGATTGGGCGAAGACCATTTGAGGGGTTTGGAGAGTGACGTTATGGATTATCTAAATAAAGTACGCCAACACCAACTGACCAGTGACCTACTGACTTATTGACCAAATTGACGCTCAATCCGTGAAAGATACCTACCAAACGATTACTGAAGCTAGCACCGGAGAATTCAAGGACCGGGGCAGCAAATTCATAGCTTTTGCCTACCCTGCCTACTCCAATGAAGAATGGCAACAGCGGCTTGAAGAAGTGCGCAAAGCCCATCCCAAAGCCCGCCATCACTGCTACGCCTTCCGCTTGGGCTTGGATGGAAATAGTTACCGCGCCAACGACGACGGCGAACCTTCCGGCACCGCAGGGCGCCCCATTTTGGGGCAGATTGACCGCTTTGGTCTGACCAATATCGTCGTCATCGTGGTTCGCTATTTTGGGGGCACGCTACTCGGCACCTCTGGTTTGATACATGCCTACAAAACGAGCGCCTCCGATGCCCTGGAACAAGCCACCATCATCGAAAAGACCGTCGAAGAAGTTTATCGCCTCACCTTCGATTATGCCTTGATGAGTGACGTGATGAATGCCGTGAAAAAACTCGAACTGGAAATGGTGCGGCAGGATTTCGGAACCATCGGAATCCTGGAAGTGGCCATTCGGCAGGGTGCTTTGGACGAGACCTTGAACCGGCTTAAAGCCCTTGTTGCCAAAATCCGCGTTGAAGAGGCAAAGAAATTGGAGGAGATTGTGGGCTTGGATTTGAAATATCTTTTTACCCGGTGATGCCTAAATACGGACCATCAGGGCCGTTGATGGTCTA
This sequence comes from uncultured Saprospiraceae bacterium, assembly GCA_964549665.1. Classification (GTDB taxonomy): domain Bacteria; phylum Bacteroidota; class Bacteroidia; order Chitinophagales; family Saprospiraceae; genus CAZJYF01. Next base: position 3,069 of record CAZJYF010000338.1, on the reverse strand, counting down.
AAAAGGTAGCAAGAATTTGGTGCCTGAACCATTCGTTTGAGTGGAGGGAACTTTTTTTTAGATGAAAATTGAAAATTTCCACCTCAAATAAAACATCTGCTAAAGTTACTAACTACCTTTGGTGGAATGGGAAGAAACACTCTTTTTCACACAAAAACAATTCGATGAATACAACGATAGCCCGGCGATTGTGGCCCCACTTGGCGGCTTTTGGAATTATGCTTTTAATCGCAGCCGTTTTTTACAAACCCGCCGTTTTTGATGGCAAAGTGTTGACGCAGCCTGACAATGTGAAAGCGATTGGGTTGGCAACCGAGATTCGGAAAATAGAGAAAGAAACCGGCCATGCCCCCCTCTGGACCAACGCCCTATTTTCGGGCATGCCTTCGTACCAAATCCACCAAACCATCGAGGGAAATTACCTCAAACCCATCTTCTCCCTTTTGTTCCTGTGGCAAGGGATAAGAAGCTATTTTGCCGTGACGCTGTTAGCCATGCTGAGCTGTTATTTTTTGCTTTTGACGCTCAAAATAGATTGGCGCTTGGCGCTGTTCGGGGCCATAGCCTTCGGGATCTCCACTTATCAGGTCGATTTGGTGGAGGCGGGTCATTCCACCAAATTGGCCACCCTCGCCATTCTTCCCGCCGTATTTGCCGCTGCGGTTTTGACCTTTCGGGGGAAATACCTTTTAGGAGGGGGACTGTTTGCGCTTTTCCTCGGTTTGGATTTTTACGCCAACCACGTCCAAATTACTTTTTACGGGCTATTGCTTCTGGCGATTTTTGGAATCATCCAGCTTGTCAATGCTCTGAAAACCAAAAAATTTGTCCACTTTGGAAAAGCCGCGGGCATGCTGGTGTTTGCTTCGCTTATTGCCGTACTGTGCAACACCTCCAAGCTATGGCCCACCTATGAATATTCCACCGAAACGATTCGGGGAAAATCCGAACTAAAAGAAAAAGCAAGTTTGGGCGGTGGACTGACCAAAGACTACGCCTTTGGCTGGAGCTACGGCATTGACGAGACTATGACTATCCTCATTCCCCAATTCATGGGAGGTGGCGCTGCCCAAACCTTTAAAGGCACGACGACTTACGAGAAGGTCTTTCCACTTTTGGAAAACCAATTGGTTAAACAGGGAACGCCCCGTGTGGACGCCAAAAAATCTGCTGAACAACAACTGGCTTCCATGTTTTACCACGGAAATCAACCCTTTGTCGGGGTGGCTATTTATTTTGGCTCCATCATTTGCTTTCTGTTCGTGCTGGGCGCTTTTTTGGCGAAAGGCGACTTGAAAATTTGGTTACTTATCGGCGGCTTGTTTGCCATCATGATTGCTTGGGGAAATAATTTCTTCGTCAATATTTTATTGTTCGACTATTTCCCGATGTTCAACAAATTTAGAGCGGTATCCATGGCTTTGGGCATAGCCCAATTGGCTTTTATTGGATTGGCCTTCCTTGGGCTTCAGAAAATGGTGGACAAATCCACCCCTTTGGCAGCTAAGAAAAAAGCGCTCTATTTTTCAACGGGCATAGTGGGAGGCCTTTGCATTGTGGCTCTTTTGGCGAGCTTGGTGATGGATTTTTCGGGCAATAACGATCAAAATTTCGGTGCTGATTTGACTGCTTTGCTGAAAGCCGACCGCGCGAGTATTTTGCGCCAAGATGCCCTGCGTTCAATGCTTTTCATCTTCCTGGCAGCTGGACTATTGTGGACTTACCTTCGCGGGAAAATTAAAGCCCTTCCTACCATTCTCGCTATCGGGCTATTTACCATTGTGGATATTTGGCTGATAGACACCCGCATTTTGTACCCCGAAAAATATGAGGAACCATCAGCGGTGGAGGCAAGCGTGCAGCCCCTCCCGGCCGACAAAAAAATCCTCGAAGATAAAGACCCCTATTTCAGAGTGCTCGACCTCGCACGAGGCAACCCTTTCCTAAACACTTTTACTTCTTATTTCCATAAAAGCGTCGGTGGCTACCACGCCGCCAAACTCATGCGCTATCAGGACCTCATCGAACACTACCTCAACACCCCCACGAAATACAAGCACATTCTGGGCATGTTGAACACCAAATACATCATTCAGGGACGAGGGCTTGGCGCGAAAGCGATTAGAAATCCTCAGGCTTTGGGCAATGCATGGTTTGTCGAGGAATTCCAAATCGTGGCAGATGGAGATGCCGAAATGGACGGGCTGGAAAAGCTCGAACCGGAAAAAAAAGCCCTCGTTCAGCAAAAATTTGCCGCTCCTTTAAAAGGCTTGAACATCATCCCCGACTCAAATGCTTACATCCGCCTGACACATTACCACCCGGACACCATGAGGTATGAATATCGAGCCGCCACTGAACAGTTGGCAGTATTTTCAGAAATTTATTACCCGCCGGAAAAAGGTTGGCATCTCTATTTGGACGGGCAAAAAACGGCTCCCTTCTTCAAAGCAGACTACCTCCTTCGCGCAGCGAGATTACCCGCAGGCAAGCATACCCTGGAGATGCGTTTTGAGCCAAGGTCTTTTTATCTCGGTGAGAAAATCTCCAGAGTGGCATCCGGTCTGACGCTACTGCTGTTCTTCGGAGGGCTCGTTTTTTTCTTTCTAAACAATACCTTGCCGGAATCCGGGCAACTCGATGAAGTCGAAAGCCCTTCCAAAAAATTGAGAAGGACAAAAGTCAAAAAGACCCAATCGAAAGCCAGAACCAAAACCAGGCGGTCAAAAAATTGATTTTTGCAATGATGCCTTTCTTCTCAAAGCTTTTGCTCCAGGTAAGGAAAAAGCATTCAGGCTACAGTGCTCCCTAGGCTTTACCAGAATTCCCTATTTGCAAAATAACAATCTTGAAAAGTCTATAAATTAGGTACTACAACGAATTTAATGGGTAATGGAGATAATGATTTAATGCTGGAATGGGAGAATAGAGATTATTGAAAGTTAATAACTGATGTTACGCACCTGAATGAGTGACCTAATTTCTTTTAGCGGAAAAGGGATTCAAAATCCGTTAAAAACAAAATCGTGTTTGAGCAAAGCGAGTTTGATTTTGTTTAGGATTTTGGGT
>CAZJYF010000337.1:0-4889 GCA_964549665.1 uncultured Saprospiraceae bacterium | reverse complement strand
GAACTTAGGCTCTCGATACCTTTTTTAAAACGGAATTTCCTCCTCATCATTCATTTTGGAAGAGCGGGTTATGACATTGGCTGACGCGAAGTCAGAGGATAAGGTATCTTCAGGAAAGCTGTCAAAGTTAGGGTCTCCGAGGTCCGAGAATTTGGCAAAGCGGTCGGTGAAGCGCAATTTTATAGTTTTCAAAGCGCCGTTTCGGTTTTTGGAGACAATGATTTCGGCGATGTCTTTTAGGGATTGCCCGTCTCCATCTTCCAAAATTTGATAATATTCAGAACGGTAGATAAAGGAGACTATGTCTGCATCCTGCTCGATAGCCCCCGATTCGCGCAAGTCGGACAATTGTGGTCGTTTTGCCCCGCCTCGGATTTCAACGGCCCGGCTCAATTGCGAAAGGGCAATAACGGGCACATTTAACTCCTTTGCCAAGCCTTTCAAGGCGCGGGAAATAGCGCTTATTTCCTGTTCCCGATTGCCCCCCCGGTAGTTGTCTTGGGTACCACTCATCAATTGCAGATAATCGAGGATTACCAATTGGATGTCGTGTTGCATTTTCAAGCGACGACACTTTGCCCGCAATTCAAAAATGTTGATTCCGGGGGTGTCATCGATAAAAATAGGAGCCTCGCTCAATTTTTCAATGGCGCTTTGCAGTTGTTGCCATTCGTATTCCTCCATTTTGCCGCTTCGCAGTTTGTTTCCAGGAATTTCTGCTTCCATAGAAATGAGGCGTTGAACCAATTGGAGGTTGGACATTTCAAGGGAGAAAACAGCGACGGGCTTATTGAAGTCGAGCGCTGCATTTTTTGCCAAAGTCAAGGCAAAGGCGGTTTTTCCCATGCCTGGTCTGGCGGCAATAATAATCAAATCAGAGGCTTGCCACCCGGAAGTCAGGCGGTCTAATTCTGTGAATCCTGTTGGGATGCCGGTCAATCCATCCTCCTTGTTTTTCAATTCTTCCAACATCTTCAAAGCCTTGCTGGCCAAGGACCCCATGCTCTCAAAATTGCGGCTCAGGTTTTTTTGGGTAATTTGAAAAAGCCCCTGTTCGGCTTCGTCTAAAAGGGTGAAAACATCCGTAGTATCCTCGTAGGCATCGTGGATTACCTGGGTAGATACGCGAATCAACTCGCGCTGAATATGCTTTTGTGAAACAATTCGGGCGTGGTATTCGATGTTGGCCGAAGAAGCAACCCGGTTGGTAAGTTCGACCAAAAAATAGGGGCCGCCCACAGCTTCCAACTCTCCGTTTTTTTTCAACTCCTCGGTGACCGTGAGTAAATCTACCGGTTGCGATTTGTCGAAAAGGCCCAAAATAGCTTTGTAAATCAATTGGTGCGCGTCGGAATAAAAACTATCCGCCTGAAGAATGTCCAGAACTATTGGTAAGGCGTCTTTGTCCAACATCAAAGCCCCCAAAACAGCCTCCTCTAAAGGGAGGGCCTGCGGTTGAACCTTGCCAAAAACGTAATTCGACAATTCTGCACCCCGTTGCTTTTTTATGCTTCTGTTCGCAGTTATTTGTTTTACCGGGTTTTCTTTTTCTACCATGGTTCGACTGGATAAACTATGAGATTGAATCGAAGGCAAAAAAGGGATGAAAAATGGGGGCTGCATAGATGCTTAATCATTTTTTCTTCGCCTTTTGGAATAAAAATTTTACTTCCAATTCCAATCCCAAAACTACAAGTATTTGTTTGAAATCTATAATCAAATTATGAACAAAACGAACAAAGTAATGTGGAAAAGTTGATAAACAAGTGGAAAAGAATTCGAAATAACAAGTCCATACCTCAGCGGGATGTTCCATCAAACATTTTTTTTGGGGACGAAATCTAATATGGAAAAATATTAAATATTTAAGATAATTGATTTCAACAGCTTGCAAAAAAGACCTTGAGGAAGTAGCCCGCTCCAATCTGAAGAGTATCTCAATTTTGGATTTCCGGCAATTTTTCAGCCTATTTGTTGGTAACTAAACTGGAATGAAAATCTCCATTTTCATTTTGAGTTAAACTCGTTGCAAAGGAATACGTTGTTGTTGAAATGAATGTCAGGACCAAAGACCCCCCACCTGCCTTTTGGTTGTTTTCAGGAAGTTTTCCTTTTTGGGTGGGGAGTGGCGGATAAGTGCAGTTAAAATTTGCATTAAAAATCAATTGGACTACTTTGAATAGTATTTTTGTAATATCTTGCGAGCTGGAAAATAGAGTAAAATTATTAGGTGGCTAATTGAACAATGACGCAATTTGGTGATTATTTGATGCATAATAGATTGATTTAAAATTATTCAGAGAAATTATTTTCACCTTTTCTTTTATAAAAAAATGAAAATGAAAAATCTCGCAAATGACACCTCGATAAGCCACTTGGCAGAAAGAAGTATTATTTGACCTCAACCAAGCTTGTTTCCATGAATTTATCACACGTTATTGAACACACTATCCTAGAACCCGATTGCACCGCTGGACAAATTCAAAACCTTTGTGAAGAAACGCTTGCGCATGAGTTTCCGGCCATTTGCATACCTCCTTTCCATATCAATAAAGCCGTTTCTTTTTTAAAAGAAAGTCCTGTTAAAATTGCCAGTGTAGTTGGTTTTCCGATGGGATACAACTCGACCCCTGCAAAGGTAGAAGAAATAAAAAGGGCGATTGATGATGGGGCTGAAGAGTTAGATGCAAGCGTCAACCTTTGTGCTGTAAAAAGCGATAATTGGAACTACGTGAAAAATGATATTGACAGCATGATGATGGCGGTTCACCTGAAAGGCAAAATCATAAAAATTATACTCGAGACTGCCCTTCTGACCAAAAAGGAACTCGAAAGACTTTGCGGAATATGCAGTGAAACGGGTGTAGATTACGTCGGGACAGCTACCGGATTCAATGGGGGCATGGCAACAGTTGAAATGGTTTCTTTCCTCCGAAAACAACTTCCGAAAAATATTAAAATTAAAGCTTCCGGAAGTATCAATACCGCTGAATTGGCCAGGCTACTTGCGAAAGCAGGGGCTAGTCGTATAGGCATTACTTCCAGTATAGACAGTATCCAAGGTTTGTAGTACATTTGCAAAAAAAGCGGCATGAAACGATTATTTTTTTTACTGCTTATCTGCTTTATCTTACATCATAATGGCATCGCCCAAGGTAATATTTCGGTTAACGAGGACCCCAAAATATCACAAATGATGCGGCGTTACATCGAAATCAATAAAAGTACCGAGACCGTGAGTGGATGGCGGATTCAATTACTTGCAACCACCGACCGCCAACGCATGGAAAGTGCCTTGTACCGTTTCAAAACCCTTTTTCCAAATATACCTGTTGATTGGACGCATACGAAACCCTATTATAAAATAAGAGCAGGTGCTTTTGCTACAAAAATGGAGGCGATGCAAATGCTCTATATTTTAAAACTGGATTATCCCACTGCATATCCCACCCAAGACAACACGATTCGCCCGGATGAGTTGATCTACAGCAATTAATCACCTCCGCTTTGCGGGAAAGTAAGATGAACCTGGAACGAATTCCAGAATTTTAAAATCTGCTTTCATTCGTTCGACCTGCCTGGCTTAATCTTATGGAAATAAAATTTCTCCTTTTTTCTTTTCTTTTTTTTGCAATCTAAAAATCGAACTACATACAATGACCAAACTGCAACGTACTATTGAACAAGCATGGGAAGACCGCTACCTTTTGCGGGAAGTTTCCGTCCGGGAAAGCATCCTGGCAGTTATTGAGCTTTTGGACAAAGGCAAAATCAGAATTGCTGAACCTACGGAAAACGGCGATTGGAAGGTCAATGATTGGGTAAAAAAAGCGGTAGTTTTGTACTTTCCCATACAAAAGATGGAAACGATTGAACTGCCGCCTTTCGAATTCCACGACAAAATCCCCTTGAAGACGAATTACAAAGAATTGGGTGTGCGGGTAGTTCCACATGCCATAGCCCGCTACGGTTCCTTTTTGGAAAAAGGAGTCATTATGATGCCTAGTTTCGTAAATATCGGTTCCTGGATTGGCAGCGGTACGATGGTAGATACATGGGCAACGGTCGGTTCCTGCGCCCAAATCGGGCGGAACGTACATCTCAGCGGTGGGGTGGGTATCGGAGGGGTCTTGGAACCCCCGCAAGCCGCACCCACCATCATTGAAGACGATTGTTTCATTGGTTCCCGAAGTATCGTCGTCGAGGGGGTTCGCATCGAGACAGAAGCCGTACTTGGAGCCAATGTTGTGTTGACCCAATCGACGCGAATTATTGATGTGACTGGCAAGGAGCCTGTAACCCACAAAGGACGGGTTCCATCTCGTTCAGTCGTCATTCCAGGAACCTATGCAAAAAAATTTCCGGCAGGAGAATACCAGGTAGCCTGTGCTTTAATTATTGGCAAGCGCAAAGAAAGTACGGATAAAAAGGTATCCCTGAATCAAGCCTTGCGGGAGTACGACATGGCTGTCTAAGGGAGGCTGTCTTTACCCCTGAAAGTTTAGTAAGCCCTTATTATTCCTCGTTTTTCATTTTATAGGAAATATTGAAATCCTTTAAAACTGCATCGAGGATGGGGTCATCGCCTTCCTTGTAGGGCTTCCTCAAACGATAGCCCCAAAAGCGGCTCATTGTACTCCAATAATGAGCAGTTAATCCCCCTCGAAGGCTTTTGATGAGTTGAAACATCGATTTGCCGGTTTCCCTTTCAATCATTTTTACCAAAATTTTTCCCTGCGTTTTAGACAGCTTTTTCAAAGGTTCCTCAAATTCTTTTTTCAACTCAGCTTGCAATTTTTTTACGTGCTTTTTGCGTTTTCTTTTCTTCATGTGGTTCGTGGCAAATTCTACTTCCCGGAAAATGCGGATCGCTTCTTTGGCATACGGAT
>CAZJYF010000336.1:0-4898 GCA_964549665.1 uncultured Saprospiraceae bacterium | reverse complement strand
TTTAAACTCGGGCAAGTCAAATAAATTGAGTAGATCAGGGTCATTGTTGAAGGAAATAAAATCGAATTTTTTCCCCTTTTGAATGGAAAGTTTTAGGAAGTCAAGGGCTTTTTCATTTTCTCCCATAATGGCACAAATCCGGGCTTGGTGGTAAGGAATATAGCCGAAGGAATAAGGGATTTTCAGGGCATTCAATTTTTCAACAACTTGGAGTGCTTTGTTTTTTTCTTTCCGGTGGGCATAGATGGCGCCTAGTTGAATCAACGAAAAATAACGGCTTGGTCGTTGGGCGTAACGTTTTTTGAAGATGGCTTCCGCCTCATCCAAAAGCCCCAGCAAATAGTAACTTCTCGCCAGCATGTTTGAATATTTTCTAAAGGTGGTGTCTCGATAAAGGGCGCAGGCTTGCTCGGCAAATTCCTTTTTTAAATCTTCTTTTTCCAATAGCTTAAATTCTCTGGCGGTGAGATAATACAGGTAGCGAAAATCCCTCCTCAATGAGGAATTTCGGCTATTTTGGAGCAACTGGCGGAGGGCACCGAGTTCGCCCGAGCGGGCCAGGGTCTGAACTTTGATTTCCAAAGTGGCGCGGTCCTGGGAAGGAATAGCCACTTTATCGATGGTTTCCAATGCTTTTTTAAAATTCTTTACAGTCACATATGCGCTAGCCAGTATTTGGATGCGGGTTAGGCAGTAATAGCAGGATTCAAAATTGAGGCTGTCCGGGTCAATTTTATTGACAATATCGATGACTTCTTTGGGTTTGTTCGCGTACTCTAAAGCGAGGACAGCCATTGCCGTATTCGTAAAAAGGTCGAAAGGTTCTTGTTCGTATTCTTTAAGGTAGAAATTATAGGCTGCCAGGTTGTTCCCTTTCAAAACAGCACTGAAAAAATTCAGCAGGTTTATTTGAAAAGGATTTAACTGACCTCTTTTTTTATCCATCTGTTCCTGTAAGACTGCCACTTCTTCGTATTCTCCCAGATTTATCATCAAGACCATTTTCAAAAAATGGGGAGGCAAAAAGGTAGAATCAAGTGCCATAGCCTTGTCCAAGTGAAACAGGGCTTTTTCGTAATCATTATTCCAAATGTCCTGAGCAGCCAAATATTCCTTGTAGGCGTCATACAAAGGGGGTGACAGGCGATAGGAGGGTTTGTCTTTAGTCGTCCAAAATCCGGAAATCCGTTGTTTGAGCAAATCGATGGCTTGCAAGGGGTTTTGTTTAGAACTGGGTTGGGGTTGGAAAGAGGTTAGCATGTCTCCGGAATTTAAATCATAAAGATTCGCCGAGAACCAGAGGCTATCTCCATTGAGATAAAAGGCACCGTCAATGACATTTGTAGCGCCAATTTTATCTTTTAAAAAAGATATTTCCGGCTGGCTGAATAAGCTAAATTCGGCTTTTACTACTTTATCTTTCAGCGTTCGCAAAGACACAATTTTCACCTTCCCCGTCGCCTGTAATCCCTGGCAAATCCAATCCGAAGCCATTTTTCCCAAAACGTCAAACTGTGTATCGCCGGTAAGATTCTCAAAAGCCAGGACGGCGATTCTTTCGGATGAAAACAGGTTTTGATATGCCGTTTGGAAGTTGTGTTTTTTACTTAAAACCCAGACAGTAATTGCGCTGATTATTAAAATTAAGAGGCTAATGGATACCCAAAATTGCTTAATCACTGTGGGAGAACGAAGAGGAATTTCAGGTTCTTCGCCTCCTACATCGGGAAGGTTGGTATCGGTTGCCTTTTCGGGTACTATTTCATAAACCCAAGCCAGGATGAGGGCTACAGGAAATCCAATTAGAATGGTTATGATTGTGGCAGTCACTGTCCATGTGGGCAGGTTCAAAAAAGGAAAGGTTGTAGCGGCAACTTGAATGATCAGCCAACCGGCAATGGCATAAATGGAAGCCACTCTTAAAACATTTCTCCGCTTCAATTCCTGCCAGATTTCCTTAAATTTCATGAGAAGGGTTTTTGAGGTGAAAATTTATCGATAATAATCTTCAAGATTTGCAATGGTTCTGATTTCTAAGTAAAATCAGGGTGAAAAACTTGGGACAGATATATTTGAAATATCCGAAAAGCAAATGGTGGATTTACAAAATATTTGAGAAAAAAGTATTCGGTTTCTCATTCAAAAAATCCGATAAATTTGCAAACCACCGAATTATTTCTATTTTTGAGCAGTAAAAATAACTAAAATTCACCATTTTTTTGAAAGTGGTGTTTTTGAAATCAAGGGCTGAAAAAATAATTTTGGAATTAAAATTAATTTTTAGCGTTTGGGATCGCTTATGCCACTGCCACAATTACAACATCTAAAAATCAAATGATTATGCAACAAACAACCACCCTCTGGCAATTGGTTTTCACCAATTGGAAAACTTTTTTTAGGCTGGAAGAAATGCCTTTTTCCCTTTTATTTAACCCTGGTTCTCCAGATAAAACAGGGACCACCACCACGAAAGAAACAACGCCAGACCCAAATCTCGACCCTTCAAAGCAGGGATTGACGAGAAACACTGATCCGGATGAAGAACCGGATAATTCAAAGGCTTGAATCTAGAATTTTGGCCAAAAAAAATGCCTGCTTAATTTAAGCAGGCATTTATTTTTGGCTAATTAATAGAGATCTAAGGTATCATTTCAAGGAGAATTTTCCCGTTCCGGCAAGGTAACCTTTGTTGTAGATTTCTACGTCGTACTTTCCTTTCTGGAAAGTTGTGTTTGGTTCCCATAGGAAACACAACTGTGTTTCGTCATTCTCGTAATCGTACTCCTTAAGTTGGGTGAAGCGTATTTCTTCACCTGTTTTGGCGTTGATGATTACGCCGGAACCCAATTCATCGATAGCGAGGGTTTCGCCTCGTGGGTCAATGATGCGGATGTGGAAGGTTTCCAGCCCGGGGTGTGCTACCTGATTGACGGTTGTGGTAAAACAAACCTTCAACTGGTCAATGCTTTTGGCGGTGTTGCGCTTGGCGGTTTTTCCCCCACTTCGGAGTTTCAGCCCGGTCACTTCGACGTTTTTGACGCTTACCACGGAGGCAAGGTGGAGGGTCTTTGCCATTTTTTCCTTTTCACTCACCAGCACAGCCCTCGCTTGGTCGAGTTCCTGGTTCTCCGTTATTTTGCTTTGTAAATCGGTTTCCAGGAGTTCTTTGTCCTGGGAAAGTTGTTGGTTTTGTTGGGCTAGTTGTTCGTTTTCCGTTTTGAGCTGTTCAATCTGCGCCACATATTCCGCCAACTGGGCTTTCATGTTGTCTAATTCAGCCCGTGCGTTGCCGAGTTTTTTCTTATTGCGGATCAATCTGGCGACTTTATTCTTTTGCTCCTTCAATTCCACTTTTTGCTGGTCAATCAGGGAATTGAGTTCTTCATTTGTTCCGCGCAAGTCCTCCAATTCGGACAAAGCGGCGTGGTACTGGTCTTCCAGTTCTATTCTCAGTTGTTCGGCTTCTTCCAATTCGGTGACTTTGGTAGCCAAAGCCCGGTTCTTGTTGACGTTGTTGTAGCCGAGGAATGCGATCACCCCGAGCAGTATGAGGCCTGCCACCGAGGCGATCGCAATAAAGGTTTGGGAGGAAGCCTTCTTTTGTGTAGGAATACTCACAGTTGTTTTAGGCTCCTTTGGTTGATTTACCGGATTTTTTCCGGAAGGATTGTTCGTTATCATGTTTGTTAATTTTGTTTTATTAAATCTGTTAGACTTCAGACTAAAGATTTCAGATAAAAGACTGGCATAACAGTTTTTGGGAATTGGCCAATCGGTTTGTTCGACAGGAAAAGGTAGCGATTGAAAAAAATGTTCAAAAGCTTGAAAAAAAATGTTCAAAAATGCTTCTCGACAGTAGCTCGCAGCGACCCTAGCTCCGAGCTTTGTCTCGGAGAAGTTATGTACGGCTCTTCTCGGAGCAAACCTCCGAGCTACGGTGAGATTTCAAACAATAAAAAATCCTATTGAGTCTCGCCGAAATAACTAATTTTACGAACACCTTTAACGAAAAATAAATCGGCATGATTAACCTCTCCTTCCGAAATCCTTACTTAATTCTTGTTTTTGCTCTAATTGTCGTACTTGTCAGCTTTGTATCCATTGATAAACTAGCCGTTGATATTTTGCCCCAATTTAAAACTTCGGCTGTACAGGTGTTGACGCTGTATCCCGGAATGCCGGCTGAGGTAGTTGAAAAAGACATCACCAGCCGCATAGAACGCTGGACGGGGCAAAGCGAAGGCATCGTTCGGCAAGAGAGCAAAAGCATCATTGGTGCAAGCATTGTGCGCGACCATTTTCGGGAAGATATTGACCCCAACACTGCCATGTCGCACGTGACGAGTTACGCCATGTCCGACCAATACTACCTGCCGCCCGGTACCCTGCCTCCGATGGTAATGCCTTACGACCCAACTGCTTCTATTCCCCTTTGCCTGCTGGCTGTGAGTAGCGACACGAAAACAGGAAAAGAACTGTACGACCTCTCCTATTTCAACTTGCGGAATATGTTGGGAGGCATTCAGGGCATCGTCGCCCCGGCGGTTTACGGTGGGAAGTTGCGGCGCATTTACATTTATGTCGAACCCGATAAATTGGAAGCGCGCGGGCTTTCTGCGGTAGATGTCATGGAGGCAGTTCACAAAAGCAGCACGATGATTCCGACGGGTTTTGCCAACATTGGCGACCTGAATTACAATGTGAATGCAGGGGGCTTAATCAAAAATATCGATGATTTTAATAATATCGTCATCAAATATGATAATGGTGCGCCGATCTATGTGAAAGACGTGGGTTATGCAGCAGATGCAGGAGCCATTCAGACAAATATCGTTCGCATCAACGGGCGCAAGCAGGTGTATGTGCCCATCTACAAACGCCCCGGGGCGAATACCATT
>CAZJYF010000335.1:0-4903 GCA_964549665.1 uncultured Saprospiraceae bacterium | reverse complement strand
GCCTGTTGTTGGGCTTCTATTTTTTCCCAGTTTTCGAATTGTTCACTGGTCAGGTATTTTTTTATTTCGCCCTGGTGTTCGTCCCGGATGCCAAGCATGGTTTCCCGCATTTTGACCCGGTCGCCATTGCTGCTGCTGCGGGCTTCGTGCATTTTTTTAGCAAACTGAATATTGACTTCCTTCACTTTGGCAATTTGTGCTTCCGAAAGCGAAAGCTGCTCAGCCATGAAAGTAGTTTGCCTGTCCGCGCGTTCTTCTGCGGTCATTCCCTGACCCCTGCCAAAACCTTGTGCTGAAAGGCAGTTGAGGCTTGCAAGCAGAAGAATATTCAGTAAAATTATTTTGCCAATGCTTTGCATTTCGTTTCATTTTAGGACGGGGTGGAAAAAAATAAACCTCTACTTTTTAGACAGCCTGTTTGTTTCCGAATCCCGAAGTTTTGGTTCTGATTTCTTCTATTCATGGAAATTAACTACGTGTTAGACAATCCCCTGCCGAAATTATTTCCCCGCAGTCGAAGGTCAATGTCCCCTTTCTCCCTTTTTTAAACCGGTTTGTAATTCAAAGGAAGAATGCACCAAAAAAATCTAAAAAAAACACCCCCAATCCGAAGCGAGAGGGGGTGTTTTTTTGAAGTGAAAAAGGTTTTTGTTCAGTGGTCGGGATTGTCCGGATTAGGAAAAAGTGATAGAACTGAAAGTAATTAGTTCAGCGAAATCCATCATTCTGCGGACATCTGCGATTCTGACAAATGACCAAATGACCACTGACCCATTGACTCTATTTTACCGCTACCTTCTCCCTAAAAACCTTTCCGCCTACCGTCACCTCCACAAAATAAATCCCTGCCACAAGCTGCGACACGTTCAGCTTCTCCTACTGCGGGGAGTTCGTTTGCTGAAGCGCCACAGCTTGCCGATTTGGACGTAGAGGCGGATGGTGGCTTTTCCGTTCATTTGATTCGCGGAGATGCAGGGTCAGTTCGTCGGAGGGGGCGGGGTTGGGGTAAAAAAGTGAAAAAAATAAGCTCACCGGAAATTTGTCCTACATCCGGTTGCCACTTATGGAAACTTTGTTTATCCGTTTTTGATTACCTTTATGCGACCTGAAAAATTGCTTTCCGCGAATTCTTAAACCAGTTGGTCATGACTAAACAACAAACCATTCAAACCATCAAAAACTATCTGCTTCAGTACCCTGTCGAACGGGTAAGTCTTTTCGGGTCTTTTGCCAGAAACGAAGCCACTGAAGATAGCGACATTGACCTCCTAGTACGTTTCAAAGAAACCATTGACCTTTTTGCCTTTGTCACTATCACGCAGGAATTGTCAGAACTTTTAGGGCGAAAGGTTGATCTCGTTACCGAAAACGCTCTCCACCCGACTTTTAAAAAGTACATTGAAAAAGACCTCGAAATCATTGCTACTGCCTGATGAGAAAAGAAGACTCCCTTTACCTGGAACACATTCTGAATTGCATCAATCGAATTGTCAGTTATTCAGAAGAATTTACTCAGGAAGCCTTTGGTGCCGATTTTCTGGTTCAGGATGCTTGCATCCGGCAACTTGAAGTCCTTGGCGAAGCAACAAAGCACATCTCTTTTGAATTGCGCGACAGCTATCCCGAAATTCCATGGAAACAGATGGCAGGTATGCGGGATGTATTGATTCACGATTACCTGAATGTTGATTTAAATATTGTTTGGAAAACTGTTTCCGAAAGTATTCCTGCCCTTCAACCTAAAATCGCCCTTCTTTTGCAAAAGCTTTAATTTGTACTTTACTGTCGGCGTGACTCGAAGTCAGGCCGACAATTATTCCAATGACCTAATGACCAATGACCTCCCAACACCTCAATTTGGCATCACCTCCACCGGCACTCCTTCTTTATCGAGCATAATCGGGTTGCCGAGACCGACACTTTTCAGGCGGTCGGCTTGGGTCTTGGCGTCGCCCACAACCAGGTAAATCATCCGTTCGGGGTTGATGTATTTATCGATGAGTTCTTTGGCGCGGTCCAGCGTCATCCCATTGACCACCTTTTCGTTTTGTTCGATATAATCGAGTGGGAGGTCGAAGGTGCTGATGTTTTCGAGGATGCCCATTTTCTGGCGCAGGGTCTCAAAAGCGCGGGCGTTCCGTTTGGTCAGTACGTTTCTGGTTTTCACCAAATCCTCTTCGGAAAAACTTTTTTGGTAGTCGCTGAGCAGGTCTTTAAAAATTTGAACCGATTCGGCCGTTACGTTGGAACGCACGCTTGAACTTGCCAAAAAATAACCGTCGTTGATGCGCCGGGTGAAAAAAGAACGCGCACCGTAGGTGTATCCCTTATCCACCCGGAGGCTTGTATTCAGGCGGCTGGTGAAACTGCCTCCCAACGGAAAATTTGCTACTGTGGCAGCATAAAAATCCCGGTGATTGCCGGGGATGGAAGGGCAGCCTACCTGAACCACGGATTGCTTGGAATCCGGCACATCAACAAAGTATAAAATAGGCTCATCCGGGCTGGCAGCCGAAACGAGTTTGGGCAGTTGGACTTCCTTTCTTTGCCAATTTCCATCGAGCGATGCTAGCGATTTAGTGACTGTCCCTTCTGAGACCGCACCCACGATGTGGAAACTGGAAATATTGGGCGCGTAATTATGTTCATAAAAAGATTTGAGGTCATCTAAAGTAATTGATTCAATGGATTCCACCGTCCCGGAGGTCGGGTTGGAGAGGATATTGTCTTCCCCGTAAATCAGCTTGCCGAACACTTTTCGGGCAATGCTGTTGGGCTGCCCTTCCTGCTGCTTGATTCCGGTTATCGTTTTTTGTTTTATGCGTGCAAATTCTTTTTCATCCCAACGGGGTTCCAACAATATTTCGGCTACCAAAGCGAGCACCTTTTCGTAATTGCGCGACAGGCAATCGGCATTGATGGAGATGTATTCCGCATTGGTAAACATGCTAATATCCGCCCCCAATTGTCCGATGGCATCTTCCAATTCTTCGGGCGTTTTGTTTTTGGTTCCTTCCATCATGATATCGGTCATCAGGTTGGCGACGCCTACTTTTTCCGGGTCATCCAGCAACATGCCTCCCTTTAGTCGCAGGCTGAATTGAACGAGGGGTAGCTCTGTGTTTTCGGTACCATAAACTTTCAGCCCGTTTTTCAATTCGCCGGTCCAAATCTTTGGCGCATTCACCGAAGGGTCTGCCGCCAGTGGCGGTACGATGCTTCGGTCAATTTTTGAAGGGGTTTTCTCAAAATCTGCTTCTTTTTCTTCCACATGGGCGCCTTCAGCCCCCTGTACGATCGCCTCTTCCACCACCTCGGCAACCTTTGAACCTTCGAGGGCTAAGTCCGGGCTGCCCTTCGGCACAAAGCTAGTGGCAATGAAGGACTTGTCTTTGATGTATTTTTCATACACGCGCAGGACGTCGGCTTTGGTTACCGCCAAAATCTTTTGAACCTCCTTCGCCAATTCTTCGGGAGAGTTTCTAAATTCATTGAAGTACGCGAGCTGGAAGGATTTTGAAAGTACGCTGGAAATGCCGTTGTAGAAGTCGGTTTCTTGTGCATTTTTTATCCGAGCCATATCGCGGTCATCGATGCCGTCTTTCTCAAAATTTGCGAGGCCGTTGCGGATGGAAGCATAAACGCTGTCCAAATCTGCACCCGCATTAGCTCGAACACGGATGGAAAAAGAACCGGCGACTTCCCTTGCACGGTTAAAGGAAGACGTTCGGGGAGCCAATTTTCTATTTTCGACAACCTCCTTGTACAAAGGCGCTCTCTTTCCGTTGGACAGCAGCTCACCCAGAAAATCGAGGGCGTAGATGTCGGGATTTCCATCTTCTACGGTGGGAAAGGTAAGACGCAATTCAGGGAGGGTTGCGAAATTATCTTCGTGCATTAATTTAACGGTTTGGGTGAGGGTTCCCGGCCTCGGTTTCAGAGGGGTATCGTCGCCTCTGGCTTTGAGTTCGCCGAAATATTTATTTACCCATTCTTTTGCATGCCCAAAGTCGAAGTCTCCCGCGATGACGAGGGTTGCGTTATTGGGGCCGTACCATTTCTGATAAAATTCTTTGAGGTCATCAACTGAAGCCGCCTCTAAATCTTCAAGGCTTCCAATGACCTGCCAGTTGTAGGGATGGTCTTTTGGATAAAGGGCTTTGTCAATCACATAGCTGGTATGGCCGTAGGGCCGGTTGTCCACCCTTTGGCGTTTTTCGTTTTTGACCACCTCTTTTTCCGTTTCCAAAACCGATGCGGTTACGGTGTTTATCATAAATCCCATCCGGTCGCTTTCCATCCAAAGAACCCGTTCCAGGGCATTATTGGGAACCACTTCAAAGTAAACGGTTCGGTCATTTGAAGTGCCACCGTTTAGGGTGCCGCCCACGCCTTCTATGTATTTGAAGAATTGGTCTTTGCCCACATTTTCAGAATTCTTGAAAAGCATGTGTTCGAAAAAGTGTGCAAAGCCCGTGCGACCCGGTTTTTCCCGGTTAGACCCCACATGGTACATAATGGCTACCGAAGCTATAGGGTCTGAATTGTCCTTGTGCAGAATGACTTCAAGACCATTGTCGAGGGTGTATTTTTCGTAATCGATTCGAAGATTATCCGCCGAGGTGCCCTTGTTGGTTAGGGTTTGACATGAGAAAATAAGAAAGCCAAAGAGTCCAGCCAGAAGCAGGGAGATAAATTTTGGTGATTTCATGATTTGACATTTGAAAACTGTCAGAATCAGGATTTTCAGGATTTAAGGATTTTCAGGATTCGGATTCCGGTAAATCCCGATTCTAACTTTCCCAATCGCGCGAATCCGTTAATCCTGAAAATCCTGATTCTGACAAAGTATTAAATTAAAATTTCTTGTAATAATCGATGGCACACCGCTTGCCATAGCCGT
>CAZJYF010000334.1:0-4918 GCA_964549665.1 uncultured Saprospiraceae bacterium | reverse complement strand
TTGGGTTTTCCGACCCTGACGGTGAAGAGTCTATCGAAACGGCTTTCATCTTCCAATTGCCCTTCGGCGTCGAAGTGGAAGAGGGTCAATTTTTCCTTTTTGAAGGCCTTTGCGCGGTCTTTTTCCAACAGGATGCGGTCAAATGCAGGGGCTACGATCACCTCGCCCTTGAAATTGGCAACACCCATCTTCCGGTTGTCAATCACCACGCAATAGCCAAATTTGAGGGGCCCGATGTAGTCAAAATCAAAAGGAATGGTTTCCGCTCCTTCGGCATCAACAACCCCCCACTTTCCATTCAAATTGGCCCGGAAATAGTCCTGTCCGTAGCCTTGAATTTCATTGAAGCGCGCGGCAAGGATGGGGTTGCCGCAATAGTCCAACAGCCCCAGCAGCCGGTCTTTTTTGCAAATCACAAAATCTTTTGAAAAGGGATAGTAGGCATCGTATTCGCCTTGTGTAATGAGGCGCATGTAAAAAAGAGAAAAAAGAAAGACTTTTCGCCCGGACCTGAGTTTGATGAAGTTCCCGGAGAGTTTGCTAAAATAGTCAAAATTTGGGGTCAAGACCATCGAACCTTCCCGGTTAAACGCGCCCCATTTGTTTTGTTTTTTGAAAAAGAACAATTGGTCGTTGTAAATGACAATCTCATCTGCCTGAGGTTCCAAAAGGGCAAAGCCGTCTTCGCGCAACAAGCCGAATAAACCGGCTGATTTGGTTTGAAAATAATGGTTTTTCACCCACGAGATATCCTCGTAACGGGGTTCCGCAATCAATTGACCATCCACATCTACGATGCCCCACAATTTATTTTTTGAAAAAGACAAAAACCGCTGGTCCAGCACTTTCACCTTCTCGTAACCGGGTTTCAAAACCACCTTCCCCTGCAAATTGATGACCATCCAGGCTCCCTTTTTCATCACGGAAATCAAAGTGGAATCCAACACTTTCAAATCCTCGAATTCGGGGGGAACCACTTCCTCACCTTTGCTATTCAGCAATCCGACGCCCCCATTTCGCTGCATCGTTGCGTAACCAAAGCCCTTAAATTCCCCGATGGCATCGTAAACCGGGGGAAGAACAATCTTCCCTTCGGAATCCATCAAGCCCCACTTTTTATGGACTTTGATAGGAAAATAACGCTGCGAAAAAACGCTCGCGCTCAATAAGACAAAAAGGATGGATGACAAAAGGATTCGCATAGGTTCGCGTCGGTGTTTAAGAAGGCATGTTTTTAAAACGCCCGAAACCGGAAATATTTTAGGGGAAGTACAAAAAATTCCCCAATCGACATAATGCGATTGCGCGGAATAGTAACAAAAAGGGAAAGTTTTGGGAAGAGAGATGGTTTTGGGTGATGATTGTTAGGAATGGGGCGGCAGTGCCGAAATTTTATCGGGTGGGGCATCGAGGATTAGAACTCGTTCTTTCGTTTTGCTATCCTCGAATTTCAATTCCGTGATTTCTGATTTCAGCCAAAAATCCACCTCTGTCCTTATCCTTCACAATAAGAATAGGTTCAATTCTATCGTCAATTTGTCGTCTCAGTTTCCAAATTAATGGGGTCGTTGAAAAGTAATCCCCCGAAAGTTGGTTTACGATAATGGCAACATCAATATCGCTATCTTCCTCATTCGTTTCTTTCGCATACGAACCAAATAAATAGACCTGATCCAAATCGAAATGTTCTTTGAGTAATAATTTATATTGACGAACTTTATTTATAGCTTCCTTTTTATCCATTCTTGTATTTTTTTTGTTCCTGATAGAAGTTCCTTACATTTTGTCTCCGTTAAACTTTCCAGTAGTCTTTCTTTATAAGAGGGATATCTTGCTTCAATATTTAATGGTTCTACCTGGTCAATGAAATCTTTCTGTTCTTCAGTAAATTCAACATAAAAATCACCTTTTTTTGCTAAATAGGACAAACTATGTGAATAAGGAGCAGTCTCATTTTTAATCTTAATGAAATAGGCTTTAAATATCTTTTCAAGAGTCTGATGGCACATAAACCCAACGTATAAGAATCTTTCACTTTTTAGCATTGCTTCTGCTGTTTCGTAATCGTATTCCGATAGCTCAAGCCAATAATTTATCTTGTCCTCCATTTTCCTTTTTTCTCAAAAATACAAAAATTTACAAATGCAGCCACCCACCTGTCGTCCATCCTTTCGCTATCATTTCAAGGTTCTTTTTCAAAAACCTCCACTTTTTGTCGCAATTCCAAAATCAATTTATCCCGCCCCTTTCGAATATCTTTTAAAATGCTTTCTCTCGAAGGGGATATTTGGAAATGCCGGGTTCATTGTTTTCTCTCCCTCGGATAAGCATTTTTTGAACATTATCTCGCAGACCGAAAAACTCGGTTCTTACCGTTTTATCCAAAAAAGACTGTGGCTTTCCTCGAAAAAAAATTTCTCGAAGTCATTGATAAATACTTCGGCTTTTAGAGGAAGGAAAAAATATTTTTTGTCTCTTCCTTCCATCTCAAAAATGATAAAGGTCTTTTCATTTGGAACATCAAAACAATATCCCAATAATCCCCAGGCAGCTTTGCAAGCTTCTATTTTACTTTCATAATATCGCTGTCGTTCCTGAATTTTTGATTCTTCCCTCTTTTGTTTGAGCCAGTTTTTGAAGCCCCATTTGTAACCCAACCAAGCTAATCCGATAATAACGAATATGTTCAAAAGGCTTGTGCCGATTGCCAACAGGTCAATGATATTGTCAGTGGTCAGGTTCATTATTTTTGGGTTTATTAAGTTCGTAAATCAAGTTTTCATACTCATGAAGCACCATTTTATTTATCTGTTTGGTTATTCGCGTTCCTTTATACTTTGGTTGGGAGAGAGGGTCTTCTTCCTCCAGTTTATTTTCCTTTTCCCCTGTTATCAGTTGAAAAACAGGCACTTTTATTTTTTGTAAAAGATAATCGGATACCGGAATTTGGTTATGACAATAAGCATTGCGAAAATCTTTCAGGCGGTTTATTAATCCACTATCCTGAAAGGCTCCTGTCCATTCTTTAAAAAACTTCAATTGTTTCTGATGCGTGAGGTAGGATTCTCCACCCCTGCTTTCCTCCAATTTTTTTCCAAATTTTTCATAAAAAGTCTTTTCAAAATGTAATATTTCTTCAAAAACTTTTTCTCTGTGTTCATCATAATAAAATAATTCTTGCTCTAAAATCCTTCGATGAATTTCTTCATCTTGAGGGTAATATTTCAATAAGTTTTCTAATCTGCGGTCTTTGAAAAAGCGACGGAAGTCGCCATAAAACTTTATGGGCAATTGGTCAAAAACCTTGTGACCATAAACTTCAATAACCATTTTGACCCGCTCATCCAACAAACTATCTTTTTTCTCCTCATCTACGTCAGGATTGGGGAAACCGATGTTAGACAGTTTTAACTTCGATTCCCAATTTTCAATTTGGAGGTCTTCCTCTCTCATTCCTGCTAAGTTTTTTATGAGCATCATCATAACTTTATCGGCCGTCTGCACATATCGGATTTTTTGCTCATTTTTCATGCCCTGCGAAAAAATGGCTTTACGAGCAATCAATTTTTTAAATTTATCATCCGACAACCTTGAAGATTTTTTTTCTTTTTCGAACTGCTCGATTTCCGACCTGATTTCAGAAGTCCATTCAACATTTACACGTTCCTTTTTATCGGGAACATTGTTCTTTCCGCGCTCGATCATAATTTCTTTGGAATAAAACCTTTTCAAATCGTACAGGGGTTGCATGGTTTGCGGAGTCAGTGCGCCTAGGCAATCATTGATGGTGATAAATTCCTTTCCCGTTCGCATATCCTGCCTCTTTTTTATTTCCTTCCCATTCCTTTCCAAAGCCTCATAGATGGCTTCATTGAACAAACCTCGCGGCAAAAAGGCAGGAGAGGCTTGATAGGATTTTATTTTTGAGGAAGGCTGGTCGGTATTCTTTTTTGCTTCTTTTGAAAAATACAGTAACCCCCCGTGTTCTTCTTCTTTTCCCGCCGCCCCCTTCAACTCTTCCAAATAAATCAGTTTCGCCCTCAAATAGCTTTCATAAAATTCTTTCACACCACCGCATTCCCTCAATTTAATTTTTGTCAAAAAAGGATGAAAGTTTTCACTTTCCTCACCATAGTCACCCACCAGATTCAAATCTTTCAAAAAATCAATCAATTCCGTCCGGTCTCTCAAAAAATAAGCAATCAAAGCCTGTAAGCGGTTGTATTGCTGATTATTTGGCATTCCTTTGTGGTCAGTAGATTCCTGTTCTTTTTCAACGGGTTTGAAAAAAATGAGGTCACGCGCCAGCCATGTTGCCAGATCCCCATTTTGAATGCGCCATTTGGTGCCATAGGGTTGTTGGAAAAACCATTCTTTTTCCTTTTCGAATTTTTTCAGAAGTATCTCCACTTCCTCAATCTTTGCTTTGATCTTTTTTTTCAATTTATAAAAACGCCCGTCATCAGAAAATCTCATCAAATAATCCCTCAGGGGATCGGGCAAATCGTTGATTTTCAATTGATATGCTTCTTTATCCAACATTTTCTGAACGGCTGTGGTACGCTTCTTTAGCTCTGCCAAATATTCTTTTTCATGTTCCACCGTTTCGCCCGGATAAAAAGACTTTTTATAAAACGAAATTTCTTTTTTCGGAACGCCCTCCACGATTTGGCCTTTTTTTATCACAGGCACCAAATAGGTAGGTTTTTCAACAGGTTCCAACCCTCCGGCCTCTCTTTTCACATCCTCACACAGCTTCGCAAACCTGTCAATATAGTTTTGGATAAACACTTCCGCGTTATCCTCAATCCAGCCCTTTTTGTGTAAATGTTGATACAAAAACAAACCCGGCAATTCAAAAGTACTTAGTGCTCGTAATAAAATAAATCATTCATATGATGGCTTTATTACATAATTC
>CAZJYF010000333.1:0-4927 GCA_964549665.1 uncultured Saprospiraceae bacterium | reverse complement strand
TTAGCCTTTGTTCTGGCATTTTCCATGATTTCTTCAAGGATTCTGTCACAAGGGCTTATGGTTTACGGTTATGCAGATTTTGAAGTGAATTGGGAAAATCCAGATGGATCAGGTGATTCTCAATTCTACTTCGACGACCACCATTTTAACATGGTTGTATTCGGTCAAATTACAGGGAATCTCTTTGCAGATGTTGAAGTTGAATACGAGCATGCCGGTACTGAACTCAATTTTGAATACGGCTATATTGGATACACTGGGATCAAAAATCTCCGGATTATGGCGGGTAAATTCATCATCCCTTTTGGGAGGTTTAACAAAGACCTCCATGCTACCTGGATTAATAAGATGATTGATCGCCCTAACGGATTCAAGAATATCCTGCCTCAAACCTACAGTGATGTTGGAATCTGGCTTTCCGGTGCAATCCCCATGAATAATGGCACCCGCGTCACCTATGATATGTTTGCCATCAACGGCTTAATGGGGCCAGACGGTGGTGACATACGCGGAATGCGTGGAAATGCCCGCGACAAATTTCCCGGTGGGGGACGGGATAATAGCAAAACCTTAGGAGGCAGGTTGGGCTTTGAGTTTGCACCACAAGGGCTTGATTTCGGCGTTTCGGTTCTGAGCGGTAATTATTCCGATGATCCTGTGAACGACCTAAGCCTTACTTGGGTTGGAGCGGATGCTGCTTTCCGAAAGAGTGGTTTTGAGCTTCGAGGTGAAATTATACACGCCAATCAGGAATCCTCCGAAGGGGACCTCAAGAAAACAGGCGGATATGGACAATTGGCCTATCTAATTAAATCAAGATATGAGCCGGTGGTTCGATACAGTAGCAGAAATATGCCGGGGGATAGTGGAGACAAAAGCCGACTATCTATCGGATTCAACTACTATCTATCTCCTTCCTCAGTAGTTCGCCTAAACTACCATTTCAATTTGGAGGATAAGGATGAATTCAAGAAAGACAACAATGTGATTGCTGCCCAATTCACCTTGGCCTTTTAAGGGTCTCGGTTTAGATAAGCAATCATCAGATTATCAAAAAAATTAAAAAATTAAATCATGAAAACCATAAAAATTTTATTCCTGGCTATTATTTGGTTGGCCTTTCAGGCTTTCCCAGCCGCAGTGAGTGCTCAGCGTTCGGGTGTAGAAATATGGTCGCAAACCTGTGGAAATTGTCATAAAAGTCAACCTGCCAGCCGCTATACAACCCGCAGGTGGGAGTCTATCGCTACCCACATGAAAATTTATGCCCGTCTTACGGATGGAGAAACAAGGACTGTTTTGGAGTTTTTGAAAAACGGTGCAAAAGATGCTGCAACTGTGATTCCGGCTTCCACCGATGAGGCGAACGCTACGGTGGTTGCTTCCACGGATGCTGATAATCCAACGAATGAAGGTTATCAGTTGACAAAGGAAGAAGTCAAGGCTCTTAGGGAGTACATTCGAAAATCAGAAAATAAGAAATCTGAAAAGAAAGATATCGAAAGAGAAGAAAGATAGAATAGTTAAGTGTCAAAGGGATATCCTGTGGGATATCCCTTTGTTTTAGGAAATCCCCAAGTGAAATTATGAAACAAAATATCCAAGGAATACTTGCTTGAAGAACAAGTAGAATCCTTGTTCTACAATTTAAAAAAAAATGAAAAATCGATGCTTAATTTTCCTTTTTTCATTTCTCAGCTTAAATATTTCGAGTTTATCTGGTTTACCGCAAATTAAAGAAAGATTCAAAAAGCACATCAATTATCTGGCTTCAGACGCATTACGAGGTCGAGAAGCAGGAACAGAATCGGAAAAACAAGCTGCTGCTTATATCAGAAATGAATTTATACAGGCCGGTCTTACTCCCGCGGGAAACGGTGATACTTACTACCAGGATTTTGAATTTCTTGATAGCAAAACCTTGGGAAACAATAATTTCTTATCCGTGGATGGGGAGACCTTAAAAATTGACGAGGATTATATTCCATTGGTGTTTTCTGCCAATGGATCAATCCAAGGGAAGACCTTTAGTCGTCTTGTTGATTCGGAAAATACTTGTCGGAATGGGAATAGCCAAAGGATATTTCTTATCGATGTAAACGAATCGGAAAAAATTGCACCAGGTAGGTTTGAAGATTTTTATGAACTTAGAAATCGCGCTCAGGAAGCCAGTGGAAAGGGAGCAGAAGCCGTAATCTTTTACAATTTTAATCCTTTCTTTTTAGATTGTAAACTAAATCTTTTAAAGAAAATGGCTCCCCTGGGTATTCCCGGGATATTGATACTAAAAAAGAATTTAATTCAACCTGAGTTTATACATTCTGTTAGTATGAAAATAGAACTAATCAATCACTACAGAATAGCCAGAAATGTGGTGGGTTGGATTAATAATGGTGTTGAAAACACGGTGGTTATTGGCGCCCACTTCGACCATTTGGGCGTAAGCCACAAGGACATACACACAATTTATAATGGTGCTGATGACAATGCCAGTGGAATAGCAATACTGATTGAGCTTGCCAGGTGGATGAGCATTAAGGGTTTCCACAATAAAAATTACCTGTTCATCGCATTTTCAGGCGAAGAAAAGGGGCTTTTAGGCTCCATTTATTTTACAAATAACATGACTATTCCTCTAAAAAATATTGCGTGTATGATTTGTTTAGATCAAGTGGGGAGGATGGATGAAATGGAGAAAATCATTACGCTATTCGGAAAAGGGACCTCCCCACTATGGGACAACCTAATCGGGAATATTAGTTCAAATGATTATTCTATAGAGTCCTATTTGACAGGTGTAGGACCTACTGACTTCACCTCATTCTATCTAAAGAACATTCCAGTACTGGGTTTTTCAACTGGCTTTAATATCGATTTCCATGAACCTACGGACGATATTAATAAAATTAATTATGATGGAATGCTACTTGTTTTTGCCTATGCCACCACGTTATTGTCAGCCATTGATACGGTAGATAATATTGAATTTACCAAAACGATTGAGTCGGAAGGACTTCTAACTTATTTGTTTCGATTTATTGATTTCTCCTTTGATGGAAAATATAATTGGAAAGCAAGTTCCAACGATTAGGAAATTTTTTCGATTTGCTAATGAGGAACTTCTTTAGGAAGGTTGTGCCCAAATGTGGGTTTCGCTATTTGGAAATCCTGAGATGTTTGATTTTAATGATTTTTCCACGCCATGGCGGAGAATCGAGTAATGGACGATATCGTCTGTTTTGCCGTTTCTTCGCAAATGGCTTCATAACCGGCTTTTTTGCCTATTTATCTTATGAAAATAGAACATGAAATACAGCAAAAGGCCTTCAAAAATGAATTTATAAAGGCCCACATAAATATCCTTTTTTCTTCCTCCTGGGTTCGACAACAACTCACACACTTGCTGTGGCCCTACAATATTTCTGCGCAACAGTTAAACATCCTCCGAATTCTGAGAGGCAAGCATCCTGCACCAGCCACTTTAAAAGAAATCACTGGAAAGATGATTGACAGAATGTCAAATACTTCCAGATTGGTAGAAAAGCTGAAACAAAAGAAACTGGTGAATCGCAAACGGTGTGAAAATAATCGGCGCCAGGTGAATGTATCCATCACAGACCTTGGGTTGGAAGTGGTGGAGGAAGCCTCTCAGATAGTGGAGTGCGGAATAATCAATTCCATGAATACTCTTTCGACGGAAGAAGTTGAAATATTGAATAAGATTCTTGATAAATTGAGAGGCTAGTACAGTCGGCAGTATGTCGGTTGTCGGTGCATGAAATATCGGGCAGTTAAAAATTGATGCAAATAATTGTAAATTAATTCATTGCCTTAACTGACGACTGCGTACTGCCCACTGTACTACCCTATCTCCACCAAGGTCACCCCGTCGCCTCCTTGTTCGGGTTCCGGGTGGCGGATGCTTTTGATGCCGTCATATTCGCGAAGTTTCATCAAAACTGCTTTGCGCAAAGTGCCATTTCCCTTGCCATGTACGATTCGCAAATCGGAGGAGCTCGTTATAAAGGCCCTGTCCACAAAATCCTCCACAATTTTTAATGCCTCCTCCATGCGCATGCCCCGGATATCCAATTTGGATTCAAATTGGGCATTTTGGGAAATGGTATCCATTCGAATGCTTTTGGATTTCACCTCTAAAGGCTCATTGGCGTGTTGCAAATCGCCCAAATTGACCGTCATTCGCATGAGGCCCATTTGAACCACGGTGTTGCTTTTGGTTATCATTTCCACCTTTCCCACCGGCCCACCGGTTTTCATCCGCACAAAATCGCCGACTTTTATTTCGCCTTGTTTGGTTTTCACCGGGGCTGCTTTTTGGATGATTTCATCGCGCAAATCCGAGACTTCTGATGCCAAGTTTTTTCTTTTCTCCCTTGCTTTAAAAGCGAGATTCTTTGCTTGCTCGAGCTTTTGTGCCTCCCGGATTTCCCGAATGACTTGTTCCATCTCGACGTTCCCTTTGGCAGCTTGCCTAAGGGCATTTTCTTTGGCTTCGAGTTTGATTTTCAAGCGGCGGTATTCGAGTTCTTTGTGTAAGGACTCATAATTTTTAATCAACCTCTCGAGTTGCTTTTCTCGCGTAGCTACTTCTTGGAGTTTTTCTTCCAACTCCTGCTTTTCCCTTTGGAGGTCAATGAGGAGTTCATCTACGGCTTTCTCATTTTTGCCGGTTTTATGCCTTGCGTAGCGTAGAATTTTTTGGTCCAATCCACTCTTTTGCGCAATTTCAAAAGCAAACGAACTCCCCGGCCGTCCAACTTTGAATTGGTAGGTCGGTGCCAATTGCTCTTTATCAAAAAGCATGGAACCATTGACGATGCCTTTGGTCTTGAAGGCAAACATCTTCAAATTTGAATAATGCGTGGTGATGAGTCCGAAAACCTGTGTGTTATTTAATTCCCGCAAC
>CAZJYF010000332.1:0-4930 GCA_964549665.1 uncultured Saprospiraceae bacterium | reverse complement strand
TCCCCCTTCCTTCGTACGCATCAACAATCGACTTTTATCAATCGGTTTGGGCATTTTTTCAAACTGTAACAATAGACGCTCTACGCCTTTTCCTGGCTTGGGTATGACCTCCGTCATTTTGGTGCAATGTAAATGGTAGCCTCGCGCCAGTTCCTGAAATCGCAAACCCTCAATCAAAGGCAGAATCAGGCAAAACTTACCCTGTTTTCCTAGCAGGGTCCTGACCGCAATTAGTAAGTCTCCGTGCGATAATTTTACGGTATGCCGAACGCTGTTTTTATCGTGACTTTTTGAAAAAGTCCCCCCCGAAAAGAAGGGAGGATTACTGACAATCAGGTCGTATTTAAGATGGGTAGTTTTCACATAATCCTGAATAGAGGTGTGGATAGCTTCCACCCGTTTTTCCCATGGGCAACGCGCCATATTTTCCTTTGCTTGTTCAAATGACTTCAGGTCAATTTCCACCCCGTGGATCAGAGAAGCTTTGCAGCGCTGTGCCAGGAGGATAGCAATTACGCCCGTGCCGGTGCCAATATCAAGGATTGAATCCGTTCCATGCACATCCGCCCACACACCCAATAAAACGCCATCCGTACCAATCTTCATAATACAGCGGTCTTGGGCGATTGTGAATTGTTTGAATCGGAAAGGCTCTGTGTTCGTTTGGTTCATAGTCGTAAAAAGGTCATTGGTCAATGGAAGTCAATGGTCAATATTGAAAAAATTCTCAACCGCAATGGGTTGCCTCGAAATCAAGGCGAAAAAGAGCAATTTGGTTTTAATTAATTTGTTGGTAATCAGCAGCTTGCCAGGTTTATAAAGACACTCACCACCCGAAACGGCAAACAGAATTATTCAAAAAAAGTATCGTATTGGTTTTTATATCCGGCTTCCCTGAGCGGGCGTTTTATCGGTTCGGTTAAGTCTAAAACATCTTCTTCATTGTTTGCCTGCAAAAGAACGGTTTCTTTCTGCTCGCCGAGAATTTTGGAGATGCCCTCGTTTTCCCATTTTTCCAGCATTTTCAAGCCTTCTTCCTCAAAGACGCCGTTTTGCAAATCCACAGAATCCATGAAATTAGAAGACATTTCCATGAAACGTTCCATCTCGCCCACCTTCTGGTTGACGTCATCCGCAATGGCTTCCAGTGCCATGTCGAACATATACCGTTGGTCTTTGTCGCCGGAAATAATGTTCATAGCGGACTTCATTGCAGAATGGGATGCGTGAATGGCTTTTCGTTCCTGTTCTTTTACCGCAACCTGGTCTTTCAAATCTTCTTGCAGAATTTCGGAGTTTTCGTACATTTTTTTCAAAACCCGGTAAAGGATTTCCATTTTTCGGTACAAATCCTCCAAGCGCAAATTAGATTCCTTGAGGCGTCCGGCTTTGCGCGATTTCAAAATCATCATGGCTTGTTTGTCCGTGGCTTTGGCTTTGCTGGCAAGGTTCAAATTGGATTGAATGGCCTTTTTATTATTGAGGATAATTTCCTGTAACTTGTGCATTTGCCCGCGCAATTTACTAATCTGTTTGTTCATCTTGCGGAGGTTGTCTTGCAAGTCTTCAACATAGGACTTCAAAATGCCAATAGGGTCAATTTGCACAAAAAGCCCGGTAAACCAACGCATTACACTCTTGTACATATAGCCTACCAAGGCTCTAGTTTTTGGATCAAGCACCATATAAATAATTGCCCCGAGTACAATAATGGAAACCGCCAGATAAAGGGTATTTGCAATTAGCGTGGCCAAAATTCCAGTGGTGACCAGATACCCCAATCCAACGGCTAATCCCGCCAGAAAAATCATCCCGGTCACTCCTTCAGGGCGCTTCCAAAATGATTTTGGTTTGTAATCTTGCATTTCCATTATGATAAAATTTCTAGGTCGATTATTGAAACATTGCTATTGAAATAGAATGTATTAGAAATAAAGTTTTGAAAATTGAAAACAAAGTTGCCAGGGTCGAATAATAAAAATAATTTTGGCAATCGTTGCTCTCAAATACAAATGAACTTGAAAATGCTACAAAGTAAGATAAAAAGGATTAATTCTACAAAAGGGGCTTTCATTAGTTTTTGAGATTTCAGAACATACTGCCCAGTAGCATTAGCAACACGCAACCCGGCTTTTCGTCATTCAAAGTTTCTTGGGGTAGGCAGTTGCCCGCCAAGGTGCTATTGAACCAAATTTTTGAATTATGACCTTTGAGGTTACGATACCGGTACTAAATGAAGAAGAAAATCTGGAAAAAAATATTCGGGTTTTGCATTCTTTTTTGAAAGCGAATTTCCCGAACGATGGTCGATGGCAAATTGTAATCGCCGACAACGGTTCGGCAGACAAAACCTTTGAAATAGCCCGCCGGCTTTCGGAAAAAATCAAAGAAGTGAGTTGCCTTAAAGTTCCAACAAAAGGAGTTGGCCTGGCATTAAAAACTTCCTGGGAACAATCGACAGCCCAAATCATAGGCTACATGGACCTCGATTTGTCTACCGAATTGCCCCATTTTTTGGAAGCTTACCAAGCCTTATCCGAAAAGGGTTTTGATCTGGTTTACGGCAGCCGTCTGCATCCCGAATCGCTGGTTTCCGGAAGAACTTTCAAACGGGAAATTACCTCCCGCCTTTTTAATTTAATTTTAAAAAAATACCTTAAGGTCCGTTTCTCAGACGGCATGTGTGGATTCAAATTTTTCAAAAGGCAGTGGTACTCAAATCTTTACGAGGGAGGTGCCCAAAATGACGGCTGGTTTTTCTCGACTGAACTATTGACCGTGGCCGAATGGCTCAATTTGAAAATCTGCGAATTACCGGTGCATTGGACGGACGATGTGAGTAGCAGCCGCGTCAAAATTTTGCCACTGGCCAAACGATATTTGAAAGCCATGTGGCAGTTGAAAAAACGAAAACACCAAAATCCATGATTCCACCTCGCCTCCTTCTCGGAACCGCCTTGTGGGGATGGACCATTCCCAAAGAAATTTGTTTCCGTTTGCTGGATGAATTCTACCAATACGGCTTCCGCGAAATAGATTGTGCGACCAATTATCCCATCGACAAAAACCCCGAAGATTTCCGCCGCGCCGAATCCATTCTGGAAGAATGGGTCAAAACCAACGGCATCTCCGACTTGCAACTGCTGATGAAAATCGGAAGCGTCAACAACCTCGGCACCGCCGAACACAATTTGACAAAATCCTTTGTCTTGATGAACCTCGATGGATACCTTGCTCAATTTGGGGGAAACCTCCGCACGTTGATGATTCATTGGGACAATCGAAATGAGCCTTCTGCCATTCAGCAGACCCTGGAAGGATTCCAAATCGCTCAAAAACAAAGTCTGACAATCGGACTTTCCGGCATCCGGAACCCCGAGATTTATGCCAAATTAAATGAACGCTTCGGTTTTGATTTTCGCATTCAAATAAAGCACAATATTTTGCAATCCGATTACCCGCATTACCGCGTTTTTCATGGAAAAAAACAATTCATCGCGTACGGAATTAACGCAGGAGGGATAAAGTTGGACGCGCAGGCGTACACCAAAAAAAGCTCCCTGAAGGTGCGTGGTAAACACAGCGATAAGCCCCACCCTATTGTTCATAAAGTTCGACAAATTATGGCCAGTGCCAACCAAAAAGAAGGACGTTCGCCATTGAAATCGTTCAATCACACCGGAATGGTTTACGCCTTTTTTAGTCCTGATATTCAAGGAATTTTAATCGGTCCTTCCAATATTGAGCAATTGAATGACAGTTTTAAATTTTATAAAATTTTGCAACAAGAAGACTTCTCCGACGTATTTGAAGCGCTGAACAATAGCGTATGAATGTTCCAAAAAAGTACGATTTTTTAATCATTGGTGGCGGTATTTTCGGATGCTACGCAGCCCTTTATCTGGCGCGAAAAGGGCGAAGGGTCTGCCTGGTGGAAAAGGAAAAAGCATTGTTCAAAAAAGCCTCCATCGTCAATCAGGCCAGGTTGCACAGCGGGTACCATTACCCTCGTAGTGTTGCCACAGCAGTGATGTCGGACGATTATAAAGAACGCTTCATCAAAGAACACGCCCCTTTCATCCATTCTCAATTTGAAAAATATTACGCCATCGACAAATTTGGGTCCCTTACCGACGCAGCTCAATTTGAGCGTTTTTGCCATTTTATCGGGATCAAATTCAAGCTGGTGAAGCGGCATCCCTTGTTAAATTTTCAACGCCTGGAGGCGCTCTATTTGACCAAAGAATATACCTTTGACCCGATTTTAATGGGCGAATTTTACAAACAACAGTTGGAAGAAAACCCTCGAATAGAGATACTGCGGTACACCAAAATCCTGGAAGCCGAATGTGGTACGAATGAATGGAAAATCGCATACCAAAATATAGATAATCAATGCATTACATCCTTAAAAGCGGCTGCTGTCATCAATGCCACTTATTGCGGCAGCAATGGCATAAACCGCCTTTTCGGGCTTTCGGAAATAGATTTGATGCACGAAATTTCCGAAATCACTTTTTTGAACAGCAACGAGTTAAAAAATATTGGGCTGACGGTGATGGATGGGCAGTTTGGCTCTATCATGCCTTACGGCAAATCGAATTTGCTTTCCCTTTCTTCGGTGGCTTATACGCACCACAAGGTTTCTTTTGACCGTCAACCTGTATTTGATTGCCAAAAAAAGAACCCTGAATGCCAGCCCAACTTCCTATCCAATTGCAATTTCTGCCCCGCCAAGCCCACTTCCAATTACCGGAAAATGGTGAGCCAAATCCGCCATTATTTTTCTGAAAATGTCCAATTGCACTACTATTATTCCTTCTTCACGATTAAATCGAAACTGAAAGCAAACCACATCGATGACGGTCGTCCAACAGAGGTCAACTTGCTCCACGAAAATCCCCATTTTTATTGCATCTTTGCCGGAAAA
>CAZJYF010000331.1:0-4960 GCA_964549665.1 uncultured Saprospiraceae bacterium | reverse complement strand
CCATTTCAACCAAAGTTGACGCGTTTTTTCCGTAAGCAAGTCTTCTTTTTTAAACCCTTTCGACAAAGCAAATTGCAAAGCCCCGGCCCCTGCCAGCATGACGTGGGGCGTTTCATCCATCACCTTGCGGGCAACAGAAATGGGATGTTTGATATGTTGTAAAAAGCAAACGGAACCGGCGTTTCCATCCGAATCCATGATGCAGGCATCCAGGGTGACGTTGCCATCCCGGTCAGGCAAACCGCCATATCCGACGGAAGTATTCTCCGGGTCGCCTTCCGGTACCCGGACGCCTTGTTCGACCGCATCTACGGCTTTGCCCCCCTTTTGAAGCACCTTCCAGGCTGCTTCATTGGATGGCAATCCATGCTTCCAGGTCGAAATGACCAATGGAAAGGAAGCATCCGGCTGTCCCGGTTTATTTTCAGGATTAAAAGGTTCGCAAGCAGGGGATAATACGCCCCCCACGACGGCTAATGAACTAAGGGCTGAATTCGATAAAAATTTTCTTCTCGTCAGCATGATTTCCGAATTTAAGTGTACCTGTGAATTATAAGATGTTCAACATTTTTTTAACGGACCTGGTGATAGTCCTTGATCCTGAAATTGGTTCCAAGGGGTCATGACCCCTTGGATGAATTTTTCTTTACAAAATATTTTAGACTAAACTCTAATCAACAAATTGCAAAAAAAATAATCCCTATCAATTTTGTTTTTTCAAAGCGTTTGTTCATTGAACAGTAAACATAAGTTTATTTGTTCAAATTTTTATCACGAATCTAAAGTTGTTTTACACATTAACCAACCGTAGCTCCAAGCTTCTGCTAAGAGCTACGGTCAGGATTCATGCCCAATAAATGCCTTGGGAATAATGAAGAAATAAGCAACGAATTGGAACAACTTATTTCTTCATCATTCCTATTGTTTTGAAACCCGCCAAAAAATGCTAAAATTTGCCCGATTTTTTTTCCCGAATAATTCAAACCTGAACAAATGATGATACAAAAATTGTTTTTCCCGGCTGTCTTGCTCTTCTCGTGTGCTTTTATGCTAAATGCCCAGCCCGACCGTTGGCAGCAAAGAGTCGAATACAAGATGGACATCGCTTTAGATGTCAAATCCCACCAATTCACCGGCAAGCAGCATTTGACCTATTTCAACAACTCACCCGAAGAATTGAATACCGTTTTCTACCACCTGTATTTCAACGCCTTTCAGCCGGGCAGCATGATGGATGTTCGCTCGAGAACCATCGTCGACCCCGATGCGCGGGTAGGGGACAGAATCTCAAATTTGAAACCCAATGAAATGGGTTACCAACACATAAAATCCTTGAAGCACGACGGGAAAGAGGTCTCGTTTGAGGTGGTCGGCACCATCTTGGAAGTGCAGTTGGAAAAGCCCATTCCTCCGCATAGCAGCACCGTCTTTGAAATGGAATTTGAAGCACAGGTGCCTCTCCAAGTACGCCGTTCGGGCCGCGACAACAGGGAGGGAATCGCCTATTCCATGTCGCAGTGGTACCCCAAAATGTGCGAGTACGACTACCAGGGCTGGCACGCCAATCCTTATGTTGGGCGGGAATTCTACGGTATTTGGGGCGACTTTGATGTGACGATTCACATTGACCGGAAGTATATTGTCGCCTCTTCGGGATATTTGCAAAACCCGGAAGAAATCGGCTACGGCTATGAAAAGAAGGGAACTAAAGTGAATCGTCCCGAAGGTAAAAATCTAAATTGGCATTTTATCGCCCCCAATGTGCACGATTTTGTTTGGGCAGCCGACCCCGACTACGAACATACGACCTTTGTCCGCACCGACGGAATGGTCATGCACTTTTTCTTCCAACCTGGCGACAAGACCTCCCAAAATTGGGCGAAACTACCAAAGGTGATGGACCGCGCTTTTGAATTTATCAATAAAACCTTCGGGCAGTATCCCTACAAAAAATACTCCTTCATTCAGGGCGGCGACGGTGGCATGGAATACCCCATGGCAACGCTGATTATCGGGGAACGCAATTTTGGCAGCCTGGTGGGTGTTTCCGTGCACGAACTAATCCATTCCTGGTTTCAAATGGTGCTGGGCACCAACGAAAGCCTCTATGCGTGGATGGATGAGGGCTTCACGGAATACGCTTCCGCCGAAACCAAACATTTCTTGAAAAAAGAAGGCCTTATTTCCTTCAATGAACCTTCCGGCAACCCCCATCTGGCAGCCAATACAGGCTACGTCCGCTTCACCCAAGCGGGCAAAGCCGAACCTCTCTCCATCCATGCCGACCATTTTGTCACCAATTCGGCTTACAGCGTCGCCTCTTATGTGAAAGGGCATGCCTTCCTCACCCAACTGCAATACATCATTGGAAAAGCCGCCTTTGACCGGGGCATGTTGCGCTATTTCGATACCTGGAAATTTAAACACCCCAACCCCAACGACTTCATCCGCATCATGGAAAAAGAATCGGGGCTGGAACTGGATTGGTACAAAGAATATATGGTAAACACCACCCACCTCGCCGACTACGGCATCCAAACCGTGGAAAAGGAAGGCAGGAAAAAAACGAAAGTCGTCCTGCAAAAAATTGGCATCATGCCCATGCCGCTAGACGTGGTGGTCACCTACAAAAACGGCTCGAAGGAATTGTTCAACATCCCCCTGCGCATCATGCGCGGCGAAAAGAAACCCGAATTCAACGACATGAAATTCACCCTCCTGGAAGATTGGCCCTGGACAAACCCAAACTACTCCTGTGTAATCGATGAAAAAATCAAAAAGGTGGTGAAGGTCGAAATTGACCCCTCCAAACGGATGGCAGATGCGAATGAGAAAAATAATAGGTTGATTTTAGAGGGAAATTGATATCATCAAGAATATGATTTTGATCGATCTAGGAAAAACAGATTTAAGCCAAGAGGAGGAGGCTAAATTAAGAAGGCGAATCGAAAGCCTCCGAAAGAAACAAGAAAGGTTAAAAAATATGAGGAGGAAATAACTACACATTTTTTCAAAAACAAAATCCAGTTTTATGAAATCGAAAATGAATCCGGAAATAACCCGACGATTATCCTATTTGGATGAAAGGCTGGAACGTATCATCGAAAATTCAGACCAATACAGCGAAAAGGAATTAGGTGATTTGGCAGATACTTTGGGCAATTTTCTCGATGACGTAGAAGCCAAACTCGA
The DNA here is from genome assembly GCA_964549665.1 of uncultured Saprospiraceae bacterium. Classification (GTDB taxonomy): domain Bacteria; phylum Bacteroidota; class Bacteroidia; order Chitinophagales; family Saprospiraceae; genus CAZJYF01. The sequence goes on along the minus strand of CAZJYF010000331.1, from coordinate 1,768 downwards.
AGAAAAAAGCAAATCCGCAAAAGTTTAATTGACCGTCAACTCTAAATCGGGAAAAAGGAAGGAGGTACCGTCCAATTCGGATCTCCTCGCAGGACAAACTTTGCCTTCTGCAAAAATCAATTAGAATTAAATCCTTCCTTCGATTTCTTGGAAAGGGCCCTCACCGTTTCAAGCAATCGGTGCGCGTGGTAAAGGACATTTTGCGATTGGCTATAAGTGAATATATTGAGCAAAGCGATCGCCTTTTCCGATTCTTTTTGCTTCATCAACGCGCGTACTTTTTGCTCCAGATATTTTTGTTCCAGCACAATAGTTGTGTGATGCGCTGCCCAAAAATTGCGGACTAAAAGGTTAGCCGGATTATAGTTTAGATCCCCTGTTTGTTGGAGCATTCTGAATGTCCACCAGGCAGAGTTTTCCGACCGGGTTCCGTTCAATTCACTAAATTCTTTCGGTATTTTTGTCGCAGCGGCGTAAATTGGGAAATAGCCGCTAAAATTTGGGGTTGCCATTGCGTACCACAGCACCGCCCCGACCTCTACCGGCAAATCACTCCGCAAATGAGCGACCGAGGAAGATTGCGCCAAATTCGTGGAAATAGGCCTAGAAATAGCGTGTTCTTCACAGTAGTCTCTCCAGATTTCATCTTCAAGAGGCAGGGCAAATTTCGGGGTTCCTTCATATCGATCTCTCAAAACGACAAACAGGTCACCGGGAGTAATCAACCCCTTTTTATTTTCCAAAAGATGCATCGCCCTTTCTTCTCTTTCACTATCGTAGGGCTGATTCATTTTTTCCGGAAGCCCAAAAGCATCCCGGAAACTAAATTTCCCCTCCGCCGCATGGTACCACCCTTTCGCCACGGCAAATTCAATCAATCCCTCGCTGCCTAAATCGTAATCGGAACCGATGGTGAAGCGATTGGCAACCACCCGTATTTCATCATCTCGAACCCTCCTGGCCACCCAATGCAAGGTTGTCGTTTCAACTATCCAGGCTTCCTTGGTATCTGCCAGACAATAGGTCAAACCACTCCAATCGGCTTGCCCGAAATGGTCAATAAAGTCACCAATAATTTGTACGGCCTCTCTTGCAGACTTTGCCCGTTCCAAAATTAATTGGCGGATGGCGTATCGTCTGATGCCCTTTTTTTCCAAAGATTCTTCTCTGGAATTCATCCAATTGCAACTCATGGTAAGGCCCCATTGGTTCATGCCCACCAAAATGGAATTGTAGGAGCCGCTGCCTTCGGAAATGCCAAGTCCTTCGGTTGCTGCAGCATTTCCCGAGGCCCAATATTGCCAGGTTTGAGTTAGCTGGGGGATGGTAACATACGGAACTTTTAGCGACACCCCTTCCCGATAAGAATGGGACTGCACAACCCAAAGCCGCCCGACTGCCGAAGTTCCCATGTCTTCATTATGGGCATGGATGACCGAACCATCTGCCGTCAGCTTCGACCCAATCAAAATGGTGGTGCAACTATATCCGGCAATTGGCAAAAATAGAAGTGCCAAAAAAATCTGGAAGACAATGCTTTTAGTTGTTTTATCTTTTTCCATTGAATTTTTTTTAGAACGAAAGATAAATAAAGTCCACAGGATAGCGACCAGGATTATGCAAATAATATAGATTCAAACCCGTAGAATAATCCAACATTGCTATACTTTGTCAGGGTGAAAATTTTTCTCCTCCAATGGGTTGAAATACATCGGATAATTTATCAAGTTCTACTACCATTTTAGTGGAAATGCCTAAATGCGATAGT